>JAYUSC010000331.1:0-9424 GCA_043755885.1 Pseudanabaena sp.
CGCGCGCAGCGGGCGAACCAGCTTCTTTGGGGTTTATATTTAATTGCACCTAGCTACTTACTTAAGCGATCGCATGAATAATTTGCGATCGCGGTCTAGTTTTTGACACTGAGCTTTTAAAACTTATCGATGTTTATGCAGCTTGTTCTTGTAATTGATCTTTATGCAGCCAAATTACAGGAGTTGAGACTTTACCAAATTTAATCTGGACATAATCACCACGAAAATCTATCACTTCGCCCCAAGTGTCAAACAGATAAGACGACCAGCGCGTATCATTTGCCATTGCTTCAGGGCTATTTTCTAGTTTTTCACGAATAGCGCGAACAAGTGTGCCTTTTTTCAGTGCCATATTATTAAGAATTTAAAACTGCTATTAGGTATTGTATCGCAAACTGATATGACATAAAGCCGAAAAGATGAGAGACGGCGCTTACCGCCGTCTCTCATCTTTTCGGCTAAGTTTTTGTTAGTATAGCCCTATGAATTAGGTATAACTGCTATGTGCATCTGCATCAACTGCACCTATGTCGATCGCTGCACCACCTATCACGCTGTTGAGGCACAACATTTGCAGCCGCATCTAACTGAGTCTCCAGATTTTGAGGCAAATTCACCCACGATTAATGTCAATATTAAAACGGCATCTGGTGATATTCAAATGGAATGGGATGTTGTTGGTTGTGAGAGTTTCTCACCAGAGATGGGAAAGTGGATAAAATTACGCCCTGGAGAACTTGTTCCCACTTAAACCTATGGAAAATATTGGCAGTTTGTTTTTTATGTGTTCCTTGATAGGCAACATATTCTTAGGGCTTCCCCCTAGCAATTGTATTAATTATAGTCAGCAAGATCAGCCCAGACTAATCGCTAAACCACAGAGTGCCGCGCCCCGAAACTCGGACAATCCCGATATTTCCGCCTCAAAACTGGAATATCAGCGATTGATGCAGTCACTAGGCGATCGCAAAATCACCACACTCCCCATAGACGAAATCCTGCAAACTGTTTCGACTAAGTTGCTGGGGGCAACCTATCGCGAAGGTTTATTAGATCGGGGCTCAACCGAAAAGCTGTTTGTATCACTTACAGAATTTGACTGTGTGCTATTTGTGGAGACAGTTTTAGCATTCACTCGTAACTTGCGATCGCCTAGTCCCAGCTACGATAATTTTGTAGAGAAGCTCCAAGAAGTTCGTTATGTGAATGGCAATCTCGATGGCTATTGCAGTCGTTTACATTATTTCTCGGAATGGATACGCAATAATCAAGAACGAAATATTGTGCGTGATCTCACATCTGAATTGGGAGGTGTTCCTCTCCATAAGACGTTGAACTTTATGAGTAGTAATTGGCAGAAATATCCACGGCTCAAAAATAATGAAGCTAATTATCAATGCATTTTAGTCATGGAGCAGAAGTTAGAAATAGAATTGCGATCGCAACCATTACGATATATTCCATCCCATAAGATTCGCTCTATCTACTCATTACTCAAAGCTGGCGACATTATTGCCGTGACGACAGATCTTACAGGGCTGGATGCTACGCATACAGGCTTGGTTTATCCTACTGCTAATGGAATTGGGTTCATCCATGCGTCACCATCAGGCTATGTCAAAGTCGCTACCGATTTACAGCGCTACGTTGAAGGTGTTGATCATGCGATCGGCATTATGGTGGCGCGTCCTGTTAATATTCCGATTTTCTAATCGTTAAACAAGCCCATTCTTGACGCTTCCAGAATGTGGCGATCCCCCATTTATGAGCATCAAGAGCCTCGGCAACTTTCTGGACTTGATCAACCAAAATTCCACTTAAGATTCCCCAGCCATTCTCGCCAACGAGCTGATCGAAATAAGGAACCATATCCACGATGATGTCCGCCAGAATATTGCAGGTGAACCCATTCGCAGGTGCAGGCATATTCGCAATCAAATCTTGAATACTACCCTCTTGCACCCAGATTTTATCTTCAGGAATATCATTCAGTTGGCGATTGTGATTTGTGGCTCTGATCGCCAAAATATCGTTGTCGATCGCATAGGTTTGACTTGCACCAATTAGCAACGCCCCGATACTGAGAATCCCTGAACCACAACCAACATCGGCAACTACGATATTATCTTCGGGCTTTACACCCCATAAGCGCATTTCTAAAGCT
Source organism: Pseudanabaena sp. (assembly GCA_043755885.1). Classification (GTDB taxonomy): domain Bacteria; phylum Cyanobacteriota; class Cyanobacteriia; order Pseudanabaenales; family Pseudanabaenaceae; genus Pseudanabaena. Next base: position 2,165 of record JAYUSC010000331.1, read on the forward strand.
TCCAAACAAAGCTGGGTCGTAGCATGAGCGCCCGTACCAAAGGCGCTACCAGGATCGAGACGCAAAATCTTGCGATCGCCATCAGTCGGTGGCTCAATCCAAGCAGGATAAATCACCAACATATCGCCGATTTCCTGTGGACTCCAATGTTGTTTCCAGCTCGATGACCAATCCTCATCGTTAATTACTGTCCATTGCGTCGCTGGTGCTTCGTAGTCAACTGCGATCGCATCTTGCTTTAGCCATAAAGCCAGCGCCGCTAGATCTAAAACACTACCCTTCTCAACTGGCAAATAACTACTAACACTAATCTGCCCATCTTTTTTTTGGCTTGCCATGCCTTGACACCCAAAATTTTGTAATCGCCAAAAAATCTGCTCTTCTAGAGACTGCTCGGCGATAACTTGGATTTCCCACCAACTGTTATTTGGGGCGATCAGCAAAGGTGACATCTGGCGCTTATGACTATGTTATGGATCAGTGTGAATGATTATATTGAGTGATATGCGATCGCGCAAAGCGCTGAATATCGTAACAATCTCTACTCTTGGATATATTCTTGTTGCTGCAACAGCGCTAATTCTGCTCGCTGTGCTTCGCGCCCTAGATATGCAGCATGGTCAAACAGTGTAACAGGACAAGGCTGTGTTTTTTCAAAAATTTCGACACAGAGTTCCTTAGCAGTTCGTCCTGTAAATAACTGCACTGCTTGACGATCAACTTTACCTTTTGCAGGAATTGGTTTACCTGTTTGGGGATCGACTGCTAAGCCTTGGTCATTAATGATGTTGCTGTAGTACTTAGCGCAAATTAAATTTTGTTGGCGATCAATATAAATGATAAAGTAACCACTGGGATCAAGAGCTAGCGATCGCTTAGATAATTGATCATCAATGACATGGAGTTGTTCGGTAAGTGAGTTCGTTTCAGCAGTCAAATTCATTAACTTTAAATCAAGAGCATATTATTTATTAATCTTATGATACGACTTACAGTGCTGTTGTTGTTCGTCGTCATAACCCCTTTATTCGCGCGTTTTGCGATCGCCTTCTCGATAAAGGCAAATTAAAAATGTCGATGATTGGTGCGGCGATGCATAAACTTTTACGACAGGCTTTTGGCGTTCTCAAATCTCAGAAACCTTTTGACCCTAAAAAGGCGGCGTAATGCGCCGCCTTTTTGGTTCTATTCAACTGTGACTGATTTGGCGAGATTTCGGGGTTGATCGACATCTAAGCCACGATGAGCGGCTACATGATAGGAAAGTAACTGCAACGGAATCACGGTCAGAATTGGTGAGAAAATCTCATCAACTACAGGAATCGGCAAAATGTAGTCAAATACCTCATGCGCCGCAGGATCGTCAAGAGGCGCGACCCCAATTAATTTCGCATCTCTAGCCTTTGCTTCTTGCGAATTAGATAGCACCTTCTCGTACACCGCCCCTGGAGTTGCGATCGCAACTACAGGCACATCAGCATCTAGCAATGCGATCGGTCCATGCTTCATCTCACCAGCGGGATAGCCTTCCGCGTGAATATAGCTAATTTCTTTGAGCTTGAGCGCTCCTTCGAGGGCGATCGGGAAGTTGATGCCACGACCTAAGAAGATAAAATCTTTGGTATGGGTAAACTGGCGCGAAAGCTCCTCAATATAACGCTCTTGACCTTCAAGAATCTGTTCCATATAAGCAGGAAGTTGTCGCAATCCAACGATTAATTCTTGAGTTCGTGGCTCGGTTAATGTACCTTTTGCTGCGCCAAACTCTAAGGCTAATAAATAGAAGATGAGCAATTGCGCCACAAAGGTTTTTGTTGCCGCCACACCGATCTCAATTCCTGCTTGAGTATCAATCACCGCATCGCAGATTCGACCAATTGAACTTTCAACGCGATTGGTAATGCCCAGACAGCGATCGCCTCTTGATTTGGCAAGTTCTAACGCCGCCAGAGTGTCCGCAGTTTCGCCCGATTGGGTCACGCCAATCACAAGGGTATTCTTTAAGGAAGGTGGCGGCGAATAGCGGTACTCAGACGCATATTGAACAGTGGTCGGAACACCCGCAAGCTGTTCTAGTAAATATTTGCCAACCAGAGAGGCGTGCCAACTGGTTCCACAGGCAATGATTTCCACTCGTTCAATCTGCTCGATAAAACCTGTGGGCAGCCGTAAATCAACTTGATTAGCTTCACTAATGTAGCTTGCTAAGCCTGTCCGAAATACCCCAGGTTGCTCGTAGATTTCCTTGAGCATATAGTGCTTAAAGCCTTGCTTCTCGACCATGGTGGGATTCCAGTTGAGAGTTTGGGGCGCACGACGGAGGCGATCGCCTTTAGCATTATAAACTTGTACAGATTCTCTCGTCAGTCGCGCAATTTCACCATTTTCCAATGTAATTACAGTGCGTGTATAAGCGACGAGTGCAGGTGTATCAGAAGCACAAAAGTTCTCATCTTTACCAAGACCAATCACTAGCGGCGCTTGCTGACGCACGACAACTAGTTCATCAGGATAATCGGCATGAATAACTGCGATCGCATAAGCTCCTTGTAATTTTGCGATCGTTAGTCGTACTGCTTCAAACAGCACTGAAGGGGACTTGTCGGGAATAATATTGCCTTGCTTTTCCAACTGAGTTAGAAATTCGGCAATCATATGGGGAATTACTTCGGTATCAGTTTCGCTGACAAAAATATGTCCAAGTTCTTTGAGCTCAGTGCGAAGAAGATGATAATTCTCGACAATCCCGTTCTGCACAACCGCAAGATTTCCGATCGTATTGGTATGGGGATGGGCGTTATGCTCTTCAGGCTTGCCGTGGGTTGCCCAGCGCGTGTGACCAATGCCAATCGGTGATGGAGGAGCGGTATCCGCTTTTAGTTTTTCCTCAAGTTGGATCAGTTTGCCCTTGGCTCTGATCCGATGCAAACTGCGATCGCCATCAAGTAAAGGAATTGTGGCAACGCCTGCGGAGTCATAGCCGCGATATTCGAGCTTGCGTAACCCTGAGATTAAAACTTCATTTGCCGAGCGATGTCCGATGTAGCCAACGATTCCACACATAATGTCAAGTTCAAATAAATACGATCATGATTCTGTGCGCGACGCGCACAGAATCATGATCGTATTTAACCACGTCAAGTTCCTGCGTTAATAGCCGAGGCTTTCGTTTTGCTTGTTTTTAGAGACTTCAGACATAGTAGACGGGACTTCACGCTTTGGGCGCAGCGGAGCTGCTTGCAAAAAAATTGATTTTTCAGGACTTTCGCGGACCAAATCCCCTGGTTTCTTTTGGATTGATTGCAGCATCTCGTTATCAAATGAACCTGCGGCATTGGTTAACTGCCGCTCTTGACGCTTGAGTTGTTCGAGCTTTTTATATTGCTGATTCCATTGCTCTTGGGCATATACAGTCCAACCGTAGATCATGAATACGGAAACGGTGAGTAGCACAGTTGCAGCGATCGACAGCTTTTGGGTGGTCATCAAGCCCCGCAACCACAGAGGCAGAGGAAATGAGTTAGTCCGAGGCAACCGCTTCACATTGCGATTTTTGATCGGCTGGGGACTTGCTTGCCGAAGTTTATTCTTGCGATCAAGAGGTTGAGAGGATCTCTGTGGTTCAGGGCTTCTGGCTCTGCTGGCTGTCATTTTTTTAACTCTTCTTTCACTCAAGATTCACCACTGCTACTTGTAGCACTTTCAGGGAGAAAATACTAAGTAGTTTTGAACATTTTTGATAAAGTTGCGGCTTTGCCGCAGCTTTATCAAAAGGATTATAGTCGCCATTAATTTTTTGGCAACAAGAATTTGACAGAAATGCGATCGCCTTCTTGCAAACCAATTTCTTGAGTTAGCCCTGACCTCACTTCGATTACGCTATCGGCGACAACACCGCCATCAGGATAAACAGGGCAGGGATCGGTCTTGCAAGTCGTCGCATTGCGGGCGATCGCCTTCACTTCGCCATCTAGCAAGAAAATAATGTCAAGGGGTGAAGGTGTATTTTTCATCCAAAAAGCGACGGGACGAGCAGGTTTAAAAATAAATAACATGCCGCGATCATCCTCTAATGGCGGACGAAACATTAAACCTTTTTCTTGCTGATTGGGCGTATTCGCGACCTCTAGCTGAATTTCGCGCCCTGAAATTGTGGCGGTGGCAGTAATTGGCAAGTATTGAGCCAGTTCTGAAACTGGTTTGGGTTTAGTTTGCGGTGAGATCGTTGGGGAGGGAGATATTGCAGGAATCATTGGCTGAGCCTGATCGGAGGATGTAGGCGCACAGCCCATCAGACAAAGACTGAGGCTAAACGTACATAGTTTTATACAAAGTATTTGGATCGAACTAGGATTAGGTGTGTCACAATTTTTAGAAGTATCGCTAGTCATATTGCCAGTCATCCTATGTCATCTCCTCTACATATCGCATTTATCTGGCACCAACATCAACCTCTCTATAAAAGCGCGATCGCAGGCAAGTATCATTTGCCTTGGGTGAGGCTGCATGGTGTAAAAGATTATTTGGATTTAGCGTTGATGTTGTCAAGATATCCCAAGCTACATCAAACGATCAATCTTGTGCCATCGTTGATTCTGCAATTGCAAGATTATGTGGAGGGGCAGGCGTTTGATCCTTATTTAGCCTTGACCTTAACACCTGTTGATCTATTAACGCGATCGCAAAAACATTTTATTGTCGAGCATTTCTTTGATGCCAATCACCAGACGATGATTGAGCCGTATCGTCGCTATGCTGATTTATTAGCCCAAAGACAAGCCTGTGGGATTGAGTGGTGTGTCGATCATTGGCTAGCTCCAGATTTTAGCGACTTACTGGCTTGGCATAACTTAGCTTGGATTGATCCCCTATTTCGAGATGCTGATCCCGAAATAGCCGAATGGTACGATCGCGGTAAAGACTTTACCCTCGCGGATCGGCAAAGAATTTATAGCAAGCAGCGCGAGATTATTTCTCAGATTTTGCCGCAGCATCGCAAAATGCAAAAGGATGGGCAACTAGAAATTACGACTACGCCCTATACGCATCCGATCATGCCGCTTTTAGCCGATACGCAAGCAGCTAGAATCGCCGTACCACAGATGCATCTGCCCAATCAGCGATTTCGCTATGAGCCAGATATTACGCTGCATCTCGAAAAAGCCAAAGAAGTCTATCGCCAGCACTTTAGCTGCGATCCCAGAGGTTTGTGGCCCTCTGAGCAATCCGTTAGCCCTGCGATCTTGCCGCACATTTCTAAGCAGGGATTTTCATGGTTATGCTCTGATGAAGGCGTATTAGGCTGGAGTCTAGGACATTATTTTCGTCGCGATCAGCGCGGTGCGATCGATGCACCACATTTACTCTATCAACCCTATCGCCTCGAAACTATTCATGGGGACTTAGCAATTATTTTTCGCGATCGCTTACTTTCAGATCTGATTGGTTTTAGTTATGGGGCATTATTGCCTCAAGCTGCTAGTGATGATTTATGCGATCGCTTGATGACGATTCAAAAACAACAAAACGAATATCTCGCCGAGCATCCCGAAGGCAAGCCTTGGCTAGTGACGATCGCCCTCGACGGCGAAAATTGTTGGGAATTTTATCCTCAAGATGGCAACCCATTCTTGCAAACGCTTTATGAAAATCTTTCTAACAATGAAAACCTGAAACTGGTTACACCCTCGGAATACTTAGAAAAATTCCCACCCACCGAAAAAATTCCACCGCACCAGTTGCATAGTGGCTCATGGATTGACTCTAGCTTCACCACATGGATCGGCGATCCTGTCAAAAATCGCGCTTGGGATTTACTGGCTGAAGCGCGTCAAGTCTTAGCTATGCACTCCGAAGCCACACCCGAAAATAATCCTGAAGCATGGGAAAGCCTGATGGCGGCTGAAGGTTCCGACTGGTTTTGGTGGTTTGGTGAAGGACATAGCTCCAATGATGACGCGATGTTCGATCGCCTATTTCGTGAGCATTTGCAGGTGATTTATCGCGCCCTAAATGAGCCAGTACCCCATGCATTGCTATATCCCCTCGAACCCCACGATGTCTCCACTAGCGATCGCCCCACGAGCCTGATTGAGCCAATAATTAATGGTCGCTTTGAAAGTGATGATTGGCAAGGCGCTGGCAAAATCGAAATTAGCGGGGCGCGAGGGGCGATGCATCAAAATACACCCGTCAAACGCTTATGGTATGGTTATGATCATTTTTATTGTTACTTGCGTCTAGAATTTAGTAATCTAGAGAGCATTTCTCAAAGTAAACTACATTTGTTGTGGTTTTATCCCAGTCGGATTCATCCCAACAGCCCCGTAGAACTTCTTGATATGCCCGATGTCTCGCCGCTAAATTATTTGTTTCGCCATCATCTTGCGATCGATTTTGCGGATAAATCAGTCAGACTTCAAGAATCTACAGAACAGTTTCGTTGGGAGACGATCGCGACGCATACAAAAATCGGTTTTGAGCAATGCCTCGAAGTTGCGATACCATGGAGCGATTTGGCAGTTAAGCCCCAGTCTGCCGCGAGACTAGTGATCCTACTCAGCCAAAAAGAGCATTTCCAGATGTCTCTACCTGAGTATACGATTATTCCTATTGAAGTACCTTAGTGTTGCGTTATTAAAGAGATAACAGTGGAAAAGCTAGAAAAGACCAGCATTGAGTCGATTGTCGAACAGGCTTTAGAAGATGGCTACCTCACTCCTGCCATGGAAGCCGAAGTGGGGCGGATCTGTGACAGTGCCTTTGAGCTATCGGTTGAAGAGTACATGGCTCTTGATCGGCTGATGGGTGCTTTGCTGACGGGAGAAGTGGTGGCTGTCCCTCGCAAGCAATTTATCAATGTTATGGAAGAATTAGTGCTGAGTGAAGCTGTGGCAAGGGTTGCAGAGATCGAAGCCAATACTAACAAAGTTTTAGATTTGGGGGATATTGCCGCTTATGCCCTTAACCGTTTGCCGCCGTTGTATGCCACTACTGAGCAAGGGGCAAATTATCAACGAGACAGAGCGCTTGCTGATTTGCAACATTTGATCGCACAGCAGGTCAAAGAAGCGATAGATCGCAACCTTGATCGTCCTGAATTCTTCCCCGATCGCTCTAGTTTTGGCTCTGTAAACAAAGACTCTGTGCTGTCACAACTTAGCAACCTACTCCAAGCTTATGCCCCAGACTTTGAGGAAAAGGTTTAAGGGAACTCCAAAAAATGATCCATATAAAACCCAAGAAGTTGCGGTGGGCTTA
>JAYUSC010000332.1:0-1683 GCA_043755885.1 Pseudanabaena sp.
GCAAGACTAGGTATCACTAAGTAAGACCATGCTAGGGCAAGTCCTACAGGCAATAGTGAGTCCAAGAATCCTCATGCCTTAAGGCTGAGGAGTGTCAAATAGATCATTTTTGCCTTGGGGTTCCCTAAGCCTCAAGACAATTCTGGTCATATGACTAGAATTGTCTCGAGGCTATGATCACTTGCCCCATTAATAACGCCGCCCGATCGCAAAATAGCTTGTAAAATTTCCACCACCTCTAAGGTAATTTCTTCACCAATACAAACCAAAGGAATTCCTGGTGGATAAGGGCAAAGAGACTCAGCGCTAATTCGCCCGATCGCATTATTCATAAAAACGCGATCGCATTTCGCAAAATAAACCTCACGAGGAGTAAGTTTAGATTTTGGAATGATAAGCGGTAATCGGTGGTCAACGAATGCTGACCACCGATTACCGATCTTTTGTGGAAGCTGTTGAAATCCAGAAACTAGCCGATCGATATCAGCTTGAGTATTACCAAAACTGAGACTAAATACCAATTGTGTAAGCGTGGGCATTTCTGCCATCACATCTAATTGAGAATGAAGATATATATCAGCTCCAAAGCCTGTAATGCCTAGCTGATCAGTCATTACTGTGAGGCGAGTATCGTCAAGAGTAGGGACTTCGATTTGGCTAAAGGTTCGCAAATTCGGGATTTGAGTTAATTGCGATCGCGCAATTTTTGCTAATCCCAATGTGTCAGTTAAGAGTTTTTTGCCACAGATCGCCATTTGCCGCCGCGCCACATCGAGTGAAATCATCAGCAAGAGATTGGGGCTGCTCGATCGCAATATTTGTAAAGCCTGATCCACCTGTGAAACCGCAATGAGATCGCCTTGCAAATGCAACATCGAAGATTGAGTCAGACTACCTGCGACTTTGTGGGTAGACTGCACAACTAAGTCGGCTCCTGCTTGCAGTGCCGAAATTGGGAGGTCGGGATGAAATCCTAAATGCGCTCCATGAGCAGCATCAACTAATAAAGGCATATTAAAAGCATGGGCGATCGCCACCATTTGCTCAAGTTCGCCACAGACTCCAAAATAATTAGGACTAACTAGCATTACGGCTTTTGCATCGGGATGCCGTTGTAGAGATAATTCTAAAGTCTTAGGACTCACGCCCAAGTCCAAGTCAAATTCTGGTAAATAATCAGTCGGTAAATAAACAGGCGTTGCGCCATTAAGAACTAATCCTGCGATCGCAGCTTTATGACAGTTGCGACCAATTAAAATTTTGTCGCCTTGCTGACAAGTTGCCAATAGCATCGCTTGCACACCGCAAGTAGAGCCATTGGTCAGGAACCATGCGCGATCGCTACCATAAGCATCGGCAGCAAGTTCTTCGGCTGCTGCGATCGGTTCTTCGAGATCAGGTAGTTCTGGCAAATCGAGGCGAAAAATATTCTCGCCCATGATTGACATAAATTTGCGATCGATACCCTGACCGCGTTTATGCGCTGGCATATAAAACGGCGCATGATCGATATCTAGATATCGCTGCGCCGCTTCTAATAATGGAACTGAATTTTGATTCAAGAGCTACTTAGGTGATTTAAAATTTACCCCACCCTAGCCCTCCCCTTGCAAAGGGGAGGGAACAAGATTTCTAGTTTTCCCCCTTTGCAAGGGGGAATTAAAGGGGGTAAGTCCGACTTAT
>JAYUSC010000333.1:0-3918 GCA_043755885.1 Pseudanabaena sp.
ACGATGACTAAACATGGGATTGCGATCGCAGTTTGAGTCATAAACGTAAAAATCAACGGCAATGCAAAAGCAGAGTTATGCCAAGGTCGTTCTTCCCAGTCCCATTCTTCCCACGGTAGCTGATAGAGGATCGCCGCAATGATACAGGCGATCGCAGCGGCGTAGGGTTGAATCAAGTTCGCAATTAACCAAGGATTTGGGAACGCAAAATATAGGAAATAGGCGATCGCACCGATCGCAGTAGTTATACCTGTATAAATCCAAAGTTCTGAATATCTCTTACCCTGTGCGATCGCATAGGCTGCCAATGCGATCGCAACGCCGCCGCCGATCACACCGCTAGTTGTGGCAGGAGCTAAGAAACTGCCTAATAATAGAAAGATCGCGCTGGCTGTCCAATGTAAATGCGCCGAAATCCCAATCTCCTTAAATGAGAGTCGTAAATATGGGGCGATCCAGTTGGAGAATAGCTGGTAGGCGTAGGCGATCGCACAACCCAATGTCGCGAGAACAACTAAAGCATCGCCAAGACTACCACCTTGAGAACTAGACACCATTTGATAGAAGAGTAGTTCGTAAGCTGAGAATGTAGCTACAACCATTGAGAGATAAGTGAGCGCTTTAAAAACGGGATTAGATTGAGAAGCTCTGCGCCCGATGCCGATGCCGATCAGAGATGTACTTAGCGAGAACAAACCTGTGAGACTGCTAAAGTTGCCTATCCTTAATAGAGAACCCATCACCCCATAAACCAGAGGGATAATATCCCAACTGCGGGGATATTCATTTTTACCTGAGCGTTTCATCCACCAATCACCGCATAGCTGCGTTACAAATCCGAGGGCAATATTTGCGATCGCAAGCTCGATTGCGGAGCCATTGCTGACCACAACTGCACCTGATGTGAGCAGTTCCACACTCCAAGCAATTCCCCATTCTGTCCAAACAGGTGATTTGCCTGTATCTTGCCAAATGCGATAAACCAGTCCTAGAGTGACTAAGATGGTGCTTGGCAGAAGATTGACAAATAATTGCTCGTTTTGATTAAAGCCAAAAACAAGTGCGGCTTGAGATGTTTGCAGCAGCAGTAAAGCCGTAGAGAGAATCGCTGCCCAAATATCAAAGGCTTGAGCATAGGCTTGATTTAAAGGTAAATTGAGATTGGCAACATGGCGATCGCGGCGGTATTTGAGCCAATGATTGAGAACATATAACAGCAAGATGCTGACAACTGCGCCATTAATGCCAAAGGTTAATTGAGCAACATAGCCATCTCCAAATTTGAATTGCCAGAGTAGCGAGGCGATAAACAGTAAGCCATATCCAACTGTATTAAAAGTGGTCAGGAGCGATTTGCTACGGCGAGTATTAACCAGCATCAGCGCAAATGCAACACCCAATCCAATCACCCGCGAGCCATCACCATGAATTGTTAAAAATTGCGCGATCGCAAGTCCCGCAATGCTAAGTTTAATTGCCAAATTGCGATCGGCGAATTCGCGCCAAGTTCCTAAAAAGGTTAAAGACAGAGGCACAACTAGCCAAATCACGCCCCAGTAGCTTGTAGCAAACAGCAATTCGCTGTTGTTGCCGCGTCCTGAAAATGGAGCGTTCCAAAGCAGGATATAGCTGAGCGCTGCTAAGCTTGCGCCGATGTGCCAAGCACTGTCGCGCCATGCTTGCAGATGGAGGTTGCCCTCACCCCCAGCCCCTCTCCCTGAGGGAGAAGGGAGTAAGAGTTCTTTTTGAGATTCACTCTGCGAGAGAACCTGAATTTGAGGTATTTCTCCCCTCTCCCCTTGGGCGAGTGGTTGGGAGTGAGGGCTAAGCTTCCCAATTAGCAAAACTCCACTCCATTCAATTAGCATTGCGACTAGCAGAAACCCAACCCAGCCAAAGATCGACGTGGAACGGGTGAAGAAGTAAAGCCCTGAAACGATCGCACTGAGACTAACGATATGTGTGAAATAAACCAGACTATGCAAGTCTTTGCTCACAGGCGATCGCCTTGCTTGGACGATGAATAGCGTTACTGCTGAGAGCGATAAGTTGACAAATATGGTGGACGGATAGCCAACGCTCAGAATGGTCAGTAAAACTCCAAATCCTAAGGCTAGTAATTCACCCGTATTTGCTAACTGATACTTTTGGCGATCGCGATAAATTGCGGCAACAACTAAAGTAAGAATTAAATAGGGAAATAATAAAATCCCAAATAAATTAATTTCGGATTGAGTCTGGAATAAAGTTAATAATTGCTGCGTGAAATCTCCTTTCCAAGCTTCAGGAATGATCCTTTGACCTAACCAGAGGATTTGTAAACCCCAAATAAATAGGTAAGTTAAATCACTTGATTTTTCTTGTTTAACTAAGCGATCGCAAAACATCCATGCGATTAATAAACTAATCGTAAAGCTCTGCCAAGGATATTTGTCCCAAACCGATACGAACCAGCCTAGAACGAGTAAGAATTTTCCTAGATTTGCCTGAAATGCGATCGCAGATGGATTGGTTGTGGTTAAACTTGGGGTTTCTGAAGGCGATCGCAACTTTTCGGATTTGTTCGTGATTTGGACTAAAACCCAGCCACAAACTCCAAAAGCTAAACCTAATTTAAAAACCGAAACATTTCCAAATAAAAGCGCCCGACTAATCAGTAATACGGTACTGTAAGCACCCGCAATCAGCGCTAGCGGAAATGTCGAGCTATCGGCAGTATTTAAGCTTTGACGGCGATTTAAAAAGGTGGAAGTGGCAATACCACTGATGCCCAGATAGACAGCGATCAATGGATAGTATGGGGATAAGAACCAGCCCAGATGCAGCCAACCCAGTAATAAAATCACCAAAATTGAAATTTGGCTAAGTTGCCTTTTTGGGCATTTTCGAGGTTTGTTAGTTGCCGAATCTTCAGATAAAATCTGGGTTTCTCGAAACACAAAAGATGTTTGCAATAGAAAAACTGCGATCGCGGAAAGTAAACAACCTGCGATCGCACTAAGCCCAATTCCCGCAGGATTTTTCAGCAGCCCTAAACCATCCATCGCCCAGAAATTGGCTGGAACTAATAGCAATGTCACCAACTGCAAAGCGCGGGTGGTCATCCGCAGCCGTTCGTTTTTGCTAGTCCAGAAACCCACCCCAAAAAAGCCGAGCGTATAGGCAAGCAGCAATAAATATTGAATTTGTGGCGAAAAGTTATCCCATTGACTAGCTGCTAGCAACCCCGATGAAACCACAACTAGAAACACGCCTAAAAATAGCAACCACATGGTGCTGAATTCAGAAAGTAGCGATCGCACTGTTTGCGCGACTTTACTTGGCTCTTGCGGTACTTTTGGCTTTATAGGGATTTGTACAACGGTTGATCGCGGCAATCTGGAACTAGAAATATTCACAGGTCGCGAAGTTGTTTCTGCATCTTCAAAATTGTTAGAGGTCAATCTGGACAACATTGGCTCGGCTGATTTTGCTTTGATTTCACAAACAAAGCGAGTTTTGCCAATCAGCTTCACTTGTTCATGATCGATTAAGCCCAAACCTAGCCAAAGATCTAATCCTTGGAAAAGCGCATCATTTTGACGCGCCACAACTTTTAAGCGATTAGCATCAAGCCGAGTATTTCGCCATCGAAAATCCACTTCAGAAATTAGTTCTAGCTCAAACCAAGCATCAAGTCCCTGAAGGACAACACTATAGGGAACTGAAATTTCCAAATCTAGGCGCAAATACTGTACAGGTTCAGATTGCATGAGCGATCGCTCCAAGTCAAAAATCAAGAATCGCTTTCATTATATGTTCAGTCTAAAATTACTAAATGCTAAGTACCAAAAAATTATTAACTCACCTTAGGGAATCCCAAGAAAAAAAATAATCCATATAAAACCCAAAAATGTTGCGGCGGGCTACGCCCGCCGC
>JAYUSC010000334.1:0-3912 GCA_043755885.1 Pseudanabaena sp.
GGGGCGCAACCTTACAAATTTGGGTAATTTATTTTGCCTAAGTACTTAGCACGAATCAATCACGAATCAATATTTACAGATTTTGCTAATCAGCCCAAAAATATGTCAAATTAAAAGATCGCACAATAAGTTAAAAACACCTCGATAAACGAAGTTTAAATTAATGGCATTAAAAGTTGGAATTTTAGGATTTGGCGGATTAGGTCAGGCGGCGGCAAAGTTGCTTAGCGCCAAGCAAGAAATGCAATTGGTCGTAGCCGCTGATAAGGAAGGCTTTGCTTACGATCACAATGGACTAAATGCCGCAGATGCGATCGCAGCCTATCAGAGCAAAGGCTCATTAGGTTATCTCAAATCATCGGGTATTTTGACCCAAGATAGTATCGCTGCTGCGATCGCCACCGCTCAGGATGTTGATGGTTATTTCTTAGCATTGCCAAATCTGCCGAATACTTTCATGGCAAGTGTTGCCAAGCAATTTATGGCTTCAGGCTGGAAGGGTGTGCTAGTCGATGCGATCAAGCGCACCAGTGCTGTTGAGCAAATGATTGCCCTTGCCCCTGAACTCTCCGCCGCAGGAATTACTTATATGTCTGGTTGTGGCGCAACCCCAGGTTTATTAACTGCTGCCGCTGCGATCGCAGCGCAGAGCTTTGCGGAAGTCCACAAGGTTGAGATTACTTTCGGAGTCGGCATTGCCAACTGGAATGCCTATCGCGCTACGATTCGCGAAGACATCGCGCATATGTCGGGCTATACGGTGGATATGGCGCAGGCAATGACCGATGCGGAAGTGGAATCTCTACTCGAAAAGACTAATGGTCTAATCGCGTTGGAAAATATGGAACATGCTGATGACATCATGCTGGAGCGTGCGGGTATTTGCGATCGCAATCGGGTAACTGTTGGCGGTGTGGTAGATACGCGCAATCCCAAGAAGCCACTTAGTACGAATATGAAGCTGACAGGGCGCACTTTTGAGGGCAAGATCTCGACGCATACTTTCACGCTTGGCGATGAAACCAGTATGGCGGCGAATGTCTGCGGACCAGCATTTGGCTATCTCAAGGCTGGTAAGCAGTTCCATCAACGCGGTATTTATGGGCTGATGACTGCGGCTGAGGTGATGCCAGCGTTTGTCCGCTAAGTATCTTTGTAGGGTGAGCATCCACCCTAATTGTGGCTTCTCTGACTGCAATCTGGAATGCAGATGATAAGCCTAGCTACTTAGCATGGCAGGAAATCCATAAAAGAAGGAGCGCAAAGCGCTCCTTCTTTTATGGATGGATCAATTCTTTCATTTCGCGAATTGCTCTTTCTAAGCCAACTAGTACAGCACGACTGATAATGCTATGACCAATGTTCAATTCTTCCATGCCAGTAATTTGAGCAACAGCCCGAGTATTCCAATAGGTCAGCCCATGTCCTGCATTGAGTCTTAGTCCTAGCTTGAGCGCTAAAGCGCTACTGCTAGTCAAGGACTCCAATTCCCGCATAAGTCCTTCATGATTTTTGGCATTGGCATAAGTTCCTGTGTGTAACTCCACAAATTTTGCACCAGTCCGCGCCGAAGCTTCGATTTGCTCCGTTTCCGCATCGACAAATAAACTTACAGGAATACCTGCGCCTTGTAATTGATGAACAAATTTACCTAAGCGATCGCATTGAGCCTTGACATTTAATCCCCCTTCAGTCGTAACTTCTTCGCGGCGTTCGGGGACGAGCGTAATATAGTCGGGCTTGACATCAAGGGCGATCGCCACCATTTCGGGAGTCGCCGCCATTTCTAGATTAAGGCGAGTCCGTACAGTTTGCCTTAGTAAGCGCACGTCACGCTCTTGGATATGACGGCGATCTTCGCGTAAATGTATAGTGATTCCATCAGCACCAGCTAACTCGGCAATCACGGCGGCTGCCACAGGATCTGGCTCAACCCCCCGCCGCGCTTGGCGAATGGTGGCAATATGATCGATATTTACGCCGAGTGTAGGCAAGACTTTTTCCTCACAAAGTATTGATATTTATAAAGACGTAAGAGATTGCGATCTCGCCTTTGGCAAGAACACAATCTCTTACGTCTTTATTATCATAATAGAATAAATTCCAGCCTAGAAAGCAAAAATAGCGTTTTTTTGTCTTTTTTTCCTATTTAACTTTGCTAGACAAAATCACTCATATTCGCGTAGTATCATAAGCCGCCAAAAAATCCTAACTATTAAATGACCTCTGACAAAATGAAGTTGCTGGTTGCAGAAGCCGTTACCGCGCTTGCACCGACATTTGCCCAAATCGATCTCCATGTAAAGAAAAACCTCGAACGAGTTTTACAAGCTTTTCGCGATCGCCGTGTGGGGGCGCATCATTTTGCTAGTGTGTCAGGCTATGGACATGGAGATATGGGGCGTGATGTTTTAGATGAGGTCTTCGCGCAAATAATGGGCGCAGAATCCGCCGCCGTGCGCGTGCAGTTTGTCTCAGGGACTCATGCGATCGCCTGTTGTTTATTTGGGATTTTGCGACCCCTTGACGAACTTTTGTCTGTTGCAGGTGCGCCCTACGACACTCTCGAAGAAGTAATCGGCTATCCACTCACATCTGATAGTCAAGGCACAGCCTATCCAGGTTCACTCAAAGACTTCGGAATCACCTATCGCCAAGTAGAACTTACATCCACAGGAAATATCGATTGGGAAGCCTTGGCGACAGCCGTCAAGCCACAGACTCGGATGGTATTAATTCAGCGATCATGTGGGTATGCATGGAGACAAAGCTTGTCCATAGAAGATATTGAACGGATTATTAAATTAGTCAAACAGCAAAACCCAAATACAGTCTGCTTTGTCGATAACTGTTATGGCGAATTTATTTGCGATCGCGAACCAACAGCGGTGGGAGCCGATATTATCGCAGGTTCTCTGATCAAAAATCCTGGTGGCACGATCGCAACTGCTGGCGGATATATCGCAGGTAAAACTGAATATGTAGAACTCGCAGCCCAACGCCTGACTGCCCCTGGGATTGGACGCGAAGGCGGCGCAACTTTTGATCTCAATCGACTACTCTTTCAAGGGCTATTTCTTGCGCCCCAAATGGTCGGCGAAGCGATGAAAAGCAGTCATCTGGCCGCCTACGTGTTTGATCAATTAGGCTACAAAGTCAAGCCTCTTCCTTTGGAGCCACGCCGCGATATTATTCAGGCAATCCAACTGGGTGATCCCAAAAAATTAATTGAATTCTGTCGCAATCTTCAGCGCTTCTCACCCATTGATTCCTATGTCGATCCGATCCCTGGGGAAATGCCAGGATATGTTAGCCAGTTAGTTATGGCAGGTGGAACCTTTATCGATGGCAGTACCTTAGAACTCTCGGCAGATGGTCCCTTGCGTGAGCCTTACACCGTATTTCTGCAAGGCGGAACACATTGGACGCATGTTGCGATCGCCCTCGAAAATTTTCAGATTGAGAAACTCTCTTAGTTCCTGCAAAACTCAAAGTTATCTCATGTTAACTATCAATTACAAAAGCCACATTCCTTTCTAGAAGCTCGGTTGCGGATTCAGCTTTCAGAGGCTTAGCAAATAGATATCCTTGACCGGAGCATTGCTGAATAGATGAACGAAATAAATTTTTTAGGATTGCTAGTTGCTTTAGTGTTTCGATCCCTTCCACCACAATGCTTTTTTCTAGCGTGAAAGCTAAAGTGCCAATCGCCTTAACAATCGCCCATTCTTCATTATTGATAAAGGAGCGATCGATCTTGAGAATATCAATGGGAAAATCAGTTAGCCGTCTTAGCGATGAATAGCCTGTACCGAAATCATCAATACAAAACTGAATTTTTAATTTTTTTAATTGATCAAGAATTTGTAAAGTGCGATCGCGATCTCCCATAACTGTACTCTCAGTTATTTC
>JAYUSC010000335.1:0-9389 GCA_043755885.1 Pseudanabaena sp.
ATCTAGAAATATATTATTTTGCCTAGATTCAGAAGTCAGAATAATTCATGAATTACCCTGATTAGCTACTGAAATTATACACATAATTTCAGCAATATTGATCGGTTTGCTAATATAATCATTCATCCCTGCATCGATACAAGCTTGGCGATCTTCGGGCATTACATCGGCAGTCATCGCAATGATTTGGACTTGACTGGTTAACTCTGTACGAATTATTTTGGTGGCAGTTAATCCGTCCATTTTTGGCATTTGTATATCCATCAATATCAGATCATAAGAATGATTTTTGACGGCTTCTACTGCTTCCAATCCGTTATTCGCAACATGCTCGACTTGATAGCCAATAGCCTTCAGCATCGAGCAAGCAACCTGTTGATTGGTCTTATTGTCTTCGACTAATAAAATCCGCAAAGGGAATTTCTTAGCAAAATTTTGATCGATCGCAATTTGATTTGTGGAAGCACCGAGAATTTGTCCAATTTCTGGACTAACTGAAACTGCGATCGCAAAATGAAATGTGCAGCCTTGGGGATCGAGTAATGGTTGCCAGTCTGCGATCGGATCGCCGCCAACATGCCCGAAGCTCTCCACCCAAATATTGCCATGCATTAACTCGACTAGGCGTTTGCTGATCGCTAGCCCCAATCCAGTGCCACCATATTTGCGACTAATGGAGGCATCCGCTTGGGTAAATGGCTGAAATAGTCTGTCAATGCGATCGCTGTCAATACCAATGCCTGTGTCGGAGATCGCAAACTTTAGCTGATATTGACTAGGCTCAGGTAATGCTTGCCCAGTAACTGCGATCGCAATCCGACCATATTTGGTAAATTTAATCGCATTCCCAACCAGATTTAGTAATATCTGGCGCAAACGAGAGTAGTCGCCGATCACGACGGGGATCTCAGGTGCGATCGTATATTGGAGATCAATTTGCTTTGCGATCGCTTGTTTTTGTAATAACTTACAAACTCCACCCACAATGTCTTCCACCTTAAAATCCCATGCTTCTAGATCCATCATTCCCGACTCGATTTTAGAGAAGTCAAGAATATCGTTGATAATCGTTAACAGAGCTTCGCCACTATCTTTAATCGTTTTGACAAAATCTTCTTGTTCTTCGTTTAGGGGTGTCAGTTCTAGAAGTTGAGTCATGCCCATCACTCCATTCATCGGCGTACGAATTTCATGACTCATGTTTGCTAAAAATGCACTCTTCGCTCTCGTTGCTTCTTCTGCCATTGTTTTAGCTTTGGCGAGGACGATTTCCGTTTGCTTGAGGTCGCTAATATCTCGACCAATCACTACCAAACCTTTGCGATCGCCAGACTTAGTAAACAGAGGCACTCGGAAAACATCAAAAGTGCGTTGCGAACCATCGAGTTGAGAGATTTGCTCTTCAGTTCGATGAGATTCTTTTTCATTCCAAGCAATTTGATCGGTTGCAGCACAGTAGAGCAGCGCATCACGAAAGGAAGGATTTACCTCCGACACTTCTGCGTCAGTTTTACCAAAATAATTGCAGCCTGACATTGCAAATAGTTCTAAACCTTGATGATTGATAATCAAGTAACGACCTGCACCATCTTTCAGGAAAATCGGGTCAGGGATCGCTTCAATCAGGGTATTGAACCAATATTCTTTTTCTTGTAATTCCGTCGATTTGAGATCTAGCGATTGCTGTAATTGGGCTGCCATCTGATTAAATGATGCAGATAGAGAACTAAGTTCAGCGATATTGCTATCCTTGTTTAAAGTTTCTGTCCATTCTCCTCTCGCGATCACCTCACTAACTCGGCTTAATCGCAAGATTGGACGAGCAATCCACCGATTTGTAAGCAAGCTAATTCCTGTGGATAGAACCAAAGCAAATCCACATAATAAGATTGTCCATATTCTATTGTTGGCATGGAGTTCCGCCATAAAATCAGACTCAGGAATCACCACCATCACTAACCAATCCAGACCATTTTGATCGCGAATTGGGATCGAGCGAATCAGGTGGCGATCGCCATTTATATCAAGATAAAGATTGACATCATCATTAACCTGAGCAAGGTTACCAAAATGCGAAATTAGATGCTTGGTGGTCAGGCGAATCAAAGGATTTTTGCTGTCGTTAGCAGAGATTCTTTGGTTCTGTTTATCGCTGAGATTGGCAACAAAAAATGTTTCGGGCTGTGAAGAGGCGACCAGAAGCCCCGATCGCTCAACAATAAATATTTCTGCATTTTCGCTAACTTGCATAGCCTTCAGAAAATCATTGATCGCGTTGAGGGTGAGATCGCTCGATAACACTCCCTGAAGCTGATTTTTGGCATCGTAAATAGGATAGCTAGCCGAAATCCCTAACCCTTGAGAAGATGGGACATACACAAAAATAGAAGTCCAGATTGGTTTTCCAGCTTTGAGCGCTTCTTGATAAAAAGGACGTTGACGGACATCATAATTTTGCTGTTTTTGAAAGAGGGTAGTTTGGTTGCCCAGATCATCAACTCCATAAACCCACAGCGTTCCTAGCTTGAAATTTTCGGTAAAAGCAGTCGTATAGCCACGATCATCCTTCCCTGACGATATCAGTCCGCCTTGGGGGTTGCTAACTCTGATCCGATCGACATTAAATTCTTTGATTTGCTCTAAAAAATGACGTTCTAAAGCTTGGGGTTTGTTAAGATCCAATTGTCCTAGACGCAGAGCATTAGCATTGAGTCGGTTAATCAGTTGAGGAGTTTTGAGATAATTAATGAGATAAGTTTCAACATGAGTTTTTACTTTTTCGGCAATCTGGACTTCCATTTTCTCGACCGCAAAATGCCCACGGCGATCAGAAAAGTAGCCAACTAGCGCCACAGTACCCACAATTAAGGTCACAAATGGGATAACTAGCACCCATCCAAGTGGCATGTTTGTAAATAGCGATCGCTTACGAGAAATGCTCATTGAGACGACTATAAAATACTCATTACTCACCTTACGCAGATCTTCACTCTGCGTAAGGTGAGTTCATTATACAGAAATGTAAGTAGATTAGCGAGAGTGAACGTAGGATGAAATTTTATAATGCCCGAAGAAGTAGAACTAATTCACCTCAAAGCCCTAAAAGTATAGTTATCGCTTGCGAATGGGAATTTGGACTTCACGGCGTTTTAATGGTGAAGGTGTAAAGGGTGAGTCGTAGAGAAATTCTCTTGGCTCACCAAAAATTTCATACTCTGGATGGTTTACTAACCATTGCTTTAACTTTGCAATATGTTCGGGATAGCTCCCATAGCCATAGGCTCCTTGGATGCCAAGACTGACAACTAGCATTGGTGGATGATCTTCTACTTCAATATCAGAAGATACTTGCTGTGGATTGATTTCATTGTTGTTGTACAAGAATGAAACCTTGGCTTTACCTTGTTGAATTGGCTGATCAATAGTAGTGATCGGGTAACGCGCTTCTACAGGAGCAGTCATAGAAATATTATTACTGCTGATATGACGAAATAGCGGGTTAAAGGAATTACTGGTGGCTTCGCTAAGATTGCCTTCATAGGTGTAAGTGCCTGAGCGGTAAGCAGGATATTGCTTAACTTCGATAGTGTCGTGGGTCGTAGGCGCTGGAAATCCAACTGGTAAAGGTGCAGACATGGCTTTTTTTACGGCAAATAATGCAAAAGGAAGCGCGATCGCACTAACAATTATGACTAATGTAGAAAATTTCATACTTTAATTGTACGTATTTGATTCGTCGGTATGTTGTTTTTCGCAATCTACTTCTAGCCATTTATCGATCAGTCCGCGTGGAGGAGTCACCTCGATTCTTTTTTGGTGAATATCCACAAAAGGTGCGATCGCTTCGACAAAAGGAATAAGTTCTATTTCATTGTTCTCGAGATTGCGAACTTCTAATAGATCATTTCCTGCGGCGATAATGCTAATCACTTCGCCCAACAGCTTGCCCGTTGGTTGATGATAAACATGGCAACCCACCAAATCTGCGATCATATACTCGTTATGTCCTAGAGAAGGGCGATCGCTAGTCGGGATAAACATCACATAATTACGCAGCGACTCAGCGCGATCGCAATCATTAATTCCTTCAAGGCGAATCACAAATAGATTCTTTTTGCCAGCAATTTCTCGCCCCGATAGCATCATGATCTCCTGTGGCTCTTCCTTTTCTGAAGCCGCAATCCAGCGTTTGCCAGCAGTCTCAAAGCGTTCAGGAAAATCCGAATAAGACAATATTCTCACCTCGCCTTTCAGCCCTTGCGGTGAAACAATTTTGCCAATCATTAACCAATCATCTGTCATATATTTTATCCTTGAGGCAAACCCAGAGCTTATACCTCCCGCGTAGCGGGAGGCATAAGCTCTGGGTTTGTTGAGTGTGTAAACTTATAGCATTCTTTCTATTTGTTCTAATGCGTCTAGCGCGGCTGCTCGTTCTGCTTCTTTTTTGCTAGAAAAATTTCGCATACTGTGACCATATAGGCGATCGCCAACATATACTTTAGACGCAAATTCGGGCGTATGATCGGTTCCGCCGACTTTCTCGCTGACATATCTTGGCAAAATATGACCGATATAAGACTGCACCCATTCCTGCAACCGATTTTTAGCATCAAGATCGGCGCGAGTATTGACTAACTCTGGTGGTACTGAGTCAAACAGCGCATCCACCGCAGGGCGCACCGCCTCGACATCACAATTACAATCTAGATAAAAAGCGCCAATTATCGCTTCAAATACGCAGCTCAGGAGGTTGTCGCTTTTATTGCCGCCATCGCGTAACGCACCTTTGCCTAAGAGGATTTGGGTATCTAGCTCTAATGCGATCGCAAAATTTGCCAACTGTTTTTCATCGACTAGGGCGGCTCGACGGCGAGTAAGTTCATCTTCACCCAGATCTGGATGTTGGCGATAGAGATAAGACCCACTCAAAAAATTTAAAATCGCATCGCCTAAAAATTCTAAGCGTTCATTATCTTCCCCTGCACAAGGATTTTCATGCACATAGGAGCGATGGGTCAGCGCCATTCGCCATAACTTTTCATCCTTAAAAACAAACAAGTCTTTCATTTTGACTAATATAACGCTTGTTATGTGGTGCGAAACGTCGCTACATTTTACGGGAGACAACTTCGATAGGAGATATTGCCATCAGGCAATATCGTCTGGCAAGTTTTTGCCTCATCCATCCATCCCACATCTACCAACGCATATTTCAAATTAGCACCATCAAAGTTTACACCGCGCAAATCTGCCCCCGTTAAATCAGCTCTCGTTAAGTCAGCATTAGTTAGATCGGCGTTCCATAGATTAGCACCGTTAAAACAAGCACCGCGCAAAATAGTATTTTGCAAGATCGCTTTGCTTAAATTAGTGCCGATAAAATTGACATTGCTCAAATTTAGTCCACTTAAATTGGCGAGACGGAGATTAATCTCACTGAAATCTATACGATCAAGATCTGCCTCACGTAAATCTACTTCACTCAAATTTGCCCCCTTGAAGTTTGCCCCATGTAAACTTGCTTCACTAAGATCCGCTTCACTGAGATCAGCATTTTGTAAATTAGATCGACTCAAATTAGCGCGAAACAAAAAAGCATGGTGCAAGTTAGCATGACGCAAATCTGTATTAGACAGATTCGCTTCTATTAAATAAGCCTTTTGCAAATTTGCCGTTTTAAAATCCATTCCGCGTAAATTTGTACAATTCAGTATCGCTAGCCGAAAGTTCGCACTATCAAATTGCACATTTGTAAATCGCACACCACTCAGCCCTGCATAGCTAAAGTTAGTGCGAGTAATATTAGCATTGCTAAGATTTGAGTCTAATAACGAGGCCCCACTTAGGTCGGCATCGGATAAATTTGCGCCTGATAGATCGGTGTTACAGAGAGTCGCCTCCCATAAGTTCGTAAAAGCTAGATTTGTATTGCTTAAGATCGCATTACTGAGATCCACTTTACTCAAATCTAAGCCGCTCAAATCCCATCCCTCAAAGTTTCTTTCTCCTTGGGAATAACGTTCTATCAAATTGCGTTTCTTAGCAATGTGATTCAACATAAAAATAATATGCTTATATCAAAAAGAACGTAAGCGTCTCTTTCATTCATCCACCTAGGCTAAAAATTCTACCAATTTGGGGTTTCGAGAGCCTTAGCGGCTAAAAAGCCCAAATTGGTTTTGATGAAACCATCGACGATGATTGCATATTACTTTGCTTTAACCTTTTGTTGTTGTTTTTCTTGGCGTTTTTCCGTTTGTTTTGCTTTTTCTTTTTCCTTTCTTACCGTATCTTTGGCAGCTTTAGCCGCCATCTCCCCTTTATATTTAGCCTCTCTGGTCTCCTCTTCTCTTTTTTCTTGATAGTAGGCATATTCACCAGCGTATACACAGAGATCGCCGTCACGAATTTCCACGATTTTATTGGCGACCTGCGAGATGAAATAGCGATCGTGAGAAATCACCGCCACTGTCCCTTCGTATTCACGCAGAGCCGCCTCTAGCATCTCCTTGGCAGGAATATCGAGGTGGTTGGTCGGCTCGTCGAGGATCAGGAAATTCACTGGAGTCAGCAACATTTTGGCAAGGGCAAGTCTTGCCTTTTCGCCGCCACTGAGATCTCGTACTTGCTTAAATACGGTATCGCCACCAAACAAGAACTTACCAAGGACTCCACGGACTTCTTCGTGGGTCATCTTCGGAAAATCATCATGGATCGTATCAAAAACGTTTTTGTGCAGATCGAGCGCTTCAGCTTGGTTCTGCTCAAAGTAACCAATTAGCACATTATGACCAAGGACAATTTCACCTTCGTTATAGGCTTCTTTGCCAACTACCATTTTTAATAAAGTTGATTTTCCTGCGCCGTTAGGACCTAGGAACGCCACGCGATCACCTCTTTCTATTTCTAGCTTTGCGCCTAAAAATAGGATTTGGTCGCCGTAGGCATGGGTGAGGTCTTTAATCTCAACGCTAACCCGCCCACTCCGAGAGGCTGGTGGGAAATGAAATTTTAAAGTCCTGACATCGCTATCGGGGGCTTCGACGCGATCGATTTTGTCCAGTTGCTTTTCGCGGCTCTTGGCTTGGGTGCTGCGGGTGGCACTTGCCCTGAAGCGATCGACAAAAACTTGTTGCTTTTCGATATATTTTTGCTGACGTTCAAAAGCGGCTCCCTGTGCAGCTTTTGCTTCAGCTTTTTGAGCTAGATAAGATGAGTAATTGCCCAAATAAGTCATCGATACCCCGCGCTCGGTTTCGACGATCGAGGTACAGAGACGATCAAGGAATTCGCGGTCATGGGAGACGATCACCATTGGCGTGTTTAGCGATCGCAAATATTTTTCTAGCCATTCGATTGTTTCTAAATCTAAATGGTTGGTCGGTTCATCGAGCAATAACAAGTCTGGCGATTGCAGCAAAATTTTGCCTAAGCCCATTCGCATCTGCCAACCGCCGCTATATTCGCTGACAAGGCGCTCGCCTTCGTCGGGTTTAAAGCCTAGCTCTGGCAATAGTTTATCGATGCGGCTTTCCAGTTCATAGCCATTATGATCTTCAAACTGGCGCTGGAGGCGATCCATTTTTTTCAAGATCGGTTCATAGTCTTCACCATCTTTTAAATTTTCTAAATGATGATGGACTACTGCTAATTCTTTTTGAATTTCGCGTACTTCTTGAAATGCTTGCCACATCTCTTGTTTGACTGTGCGCGACTCTTCGATATCAAATTCTTGACTGAGATAAGCGATTTTGAGGCTGGTCGGACGGACAACCTGCCCTGAGGTGGGTTCGATTTCCCCCGCAATAATCTTTAGCTGTGTTGATTTCCCTGCGCCATTTACGCCGACTAAACCAATGCGATCGCCTGTTTTGACTTCCCAGTTAACGTCTTTAAGGACTTCGCCAGTAGGATAAATTTTTTGGATGTGTTCGAGACGAAGCATAGATTTAGGGGAGCAACAAAACTTAACTTTTTATTAAGATTAACATTTTTTTGTAACAAACGCATCAGCTTGAATCATGGTTTTGGGTGAATTAGTTTTTTAATACCATCTAGAAAAACTTGAAAGCTACGGGATTTATTTTCGGTCAGGGATAAATAAAGGGGCGATCGCCTTGGAGTGAGTGCCTGCGTAGTATTCACTCACTAATTTTTTGAGTTCTTGCTTAGCGGAGTTAAGCTGATCGGGATCTCGGAATTTCTGTTGTGTTTGTTTTGTACTGAGGCTTTGAGGGGCGAGAGCGTAGGCTTTTTCTACGGCAGCCAGATCGCCTAGAAACCATGATTCGAGTTCATGGCAAATAATGCGGATCAATACTTCTGGTTTTCCTGCTTGTTGACAAATTTCTAATAATTTAGATTTTAGGATTTTACAATCATGAGAGTCTTGGTCATGGACAATGATAAATTTTGTCTTGGGAGCATATTCAAAAGCTTTTATTTTTTTTGGGATTGAGTTGGCTAGATCTTGTTTACCTTGGTGGGGAATGCAGATATAGGTGATTTCAATGGGGAGCACTTGGGGTAAAAGCTGATCTAAAACGTTCTTGATGGAAGGTTCTTCGAGTAGAAAAATCAGATTGTAACTCATCAGGGTGAAACCCCCTCAAACCAGCCTTGATTCCAGAGATAACCTGGAAGATCGCCTGCGGCAACTAAGTTCTTTAAGGTTTCGTTGTCGGTCGCTTTTTGGATTTTGGTGACTCCTTTTTCTTTAACGAGCCAAAAAATACTATCTAAGGGAACAGCATTTAAAAAGTCAGGGGAATGGGTCGAGACAAATACTTGTCCCCCCCGATGGGCATAGCTGGCAAATTCTTCGGCGAGTTCATGTAAAAGGCTTGGATACAGTTGGTTTTCGGGTTCTTCAACGCATAATAGGGGATGGGGTTTTGGGTCAAACAGTAAAATTAAATAGGCAAACATTTTCATTGTGCCGTCGGAAACGTAGCGATCAATAAATGGATCTTTAAAGGCTTGATCTTGGAATTTTAGGATTAATCTGCCGTCTTCTGTATTTTTGGCTTCTACTTTGGATATACCAGGAACTCTGGCTTGCATTCGCTGCAAAATTTGGTCAAATATTTCGGGGTGTTCTTGATAAATATATTGGGCTACGACTGCCATGTTGTCGCCTGTCTGAGAAAGATGTTCGGCATAGAGTGCATCTTTACTGCCTCTGGCTTCGCTGATGTGGAAGTCGGAAACGTGCCAATTTTCTATTAATGAACGGAAGGCGCTGGCAGCTTTAAATCGTTGGAATTGTCCTAATCCTTTGATTGCTAAAATATCGCTGGATTCAAGTTGTTGTTCTTCTCGTTCTAGTTCTTCGTCGGGTTGTTCAAAGTTCTCTTCGTTGATGATGGCGTAGCCTTTACCATTTT
>JAYUSC010000336.1:0-3899 GCA_043755885.1 Pseudanabaena sp.
ACCATAACCACTGGCTCCGTAATCTTCTGATTGCTTCTTCCCTCAATGGAAGAGGTGTCGGGGCTTTTATCAAACACAAACTAATTTAAAATCAGATACGTTACATTAAAATCTGGAGATTATTTTAAATTAATGTCTAAAGATGATGTCGAAGAAGTTATTGGTTGTGCTTTACAAGCTTACGGCTCTGACCTGAAGCCTCATTTCATCGAACTAATTGAATTAGTCGATAAATCAACTTGGTTTGAAGAGTGGAATTTCTTAGCTTCGATTTAAAAAATCCACACTCACCGACAGCAAAATATTACGATCGCTCAATTCCTTTTTCTAAAACTTCATAGTAGAGCGGCAAATATCCAGATTTGATGCCGCCATCTTCTTTGGCTTTATCTAGATTGCCGCGCAAAGTATGACTATTGTGTACGCTGTAAATTTCGTAGCGATCGCCGATAAATACATAGTCAGCGACATCGGTAAACTCTTCACCCTTAACTAGCTGCCACCGATCATTCACATACACAAAATGATAATCAGCTAGATCTGGGCTTGACGATGGACGCTCCACAGCCGCAGAGATCTCTGCGGTGTAATGAGGGTTTTTATTAGTTGGGGAAATAACTTTACTCGTGACATTACGGTAAAAACAACTTTCGTTGTAGCAAAATCTCAGTTTTGCCATTTTGTTTTTGATAATTTCAAAGCGATCGATGATCTGAGTTGAAGAGGGTTCGGTTGCTGCTGATACGTCTTGGGCAAAAGCGCTAGTGAAGGTTATACCAAGGCAAATTAGGCAGATAAAAAAAATATTGGCTTGCGATCGCAATTGTTTGCTGGTCATAAAGTTCATGGTTATTAAAGCTAGGTTTAAGACTGAAATGATCTCTAAGATGACAGAGTTGCTATTTTTTCGGTAATAAACAGATCAACTGCTTTCAATTTCAAGAACATCTCGGCAATAATTTCCAAGGCTTTTCCTGAATCTTGTGAGTGATTTAACTCTTCAAGTTGCAGTGCTAATATCTGTATTTGAAAAGCACCCACATTGCTACTAGAGCCTTTAAGGTGATGAGCCTCGCCCATAATTTGTGACCAGTCATTGCTAACAATCTGATCTCGAATTTTGTTTAAGCGTTGCGAAATATCTTCAACATAAACCTGTAGAACCTCAATCTCAAACTCTACGTCTCCTTCTGATATTTGGTTAAGTTGCTCTAAGTTGATAGGTGAGTCTGGCGGCTGATTCATATGAACAAAAGCATTACAGCGATTAAGTAAGCTGATTTTAAGCTTATATCTGGCTAAACTACCATGTATACAATCAAAAAATCTAGTAAATAGAGCAAACAGCATTTCAAAAGCGCTTTAGGCGATCGCAATATCGATGTTAGAATGATAGGCAATTGTAAAGATTTGCAAAGCAACTTATTTATTCAAAATTTAAACAAGACGAGTTATATCGACCATGCGTATCATTTTAATGACAGGAAAAGGCGGAGTTGGCAAAACCTCTGTCGCCGCAGCCACAGGTTTGCGCTGCGCTGAATTGGGTTATAGAACTCTAGTTTTGAGTACCGATCCTGCCCACTCTCTCGCCGATAGCTTTATGGTCGAATTGGGGCATGATCCTAAAGAAATTCGTCCAAATCTCTGGGGAGCAGAGCTAGACGCACTGCGTGAACTAGAAGGCAACTGGGGCGCGGTCAAGCGTTATATTAGTGAAGTTCTCCAAGCCAGAGGGCTGGAAGGGGTTCAGGCTGAGGAATTAGCAATCTTGCCAGGGATGGATGAGATTTTTGGTTTAGTGCGGGTGAAGCGACATTATGACGAAAAAGAATACGATGTATTAGTAATTGACTCTGCACCTACGGGGACGGCTTTGCGACTACTTTCGCTACCTGAAGTCGCAGGTTGGTACATGCGAAAGTTTTATAAGCCTTTGCAGGGGATTGCCCAAGTTCTCAGCCCTGTATTTCAGCCAATTTTTAAGCAGGTGACGGGTTTCTCTCTTCCTAATAAAGAAGTAATGGATGCACCCTATGAGTTTTATGAAGAACTAGAAGCTCTAGAAAAAATCCTCACAGATAATACAACCACAACGGTCAGACTGGTGACTAATCCAGAGAAGATGGTGATCAATGAGTCCTTGAGGGCGCATTCCTATCTCAGTCTTTACAATGTGGCAACTGACATGGTGATTGCCAATCGGATCATTCCTGAAGAAGTTCAAGATCCGTTCTTTAAGGTTTGGAAGGACAATCAGAAGCAGTATTGTGAACAAATCCATCGTGATTTCCATCCTTTGCCAATCAAGGAGATTCCCCTGTATGCTGAAGAGATGTGTGGAATTGCGGCTCTAGAAAGGCTAAAAGAGACTTTATACGGTAATGAAGATCCATCTCAGGTCTATTACAAAGAAAATACAATGCGTGTAGTCCAAGAGAACAAGCAGTATCGTTTGGAATTGTATTTACCAGGTGTACCAAAAGAGAAAATTGAGTTGAGCAAGACTGGGGATGAGCTGAATATTCGTATTGGCAATCATCGCCGTAATTTGGTGTTGCCTCAGGCTCTATCGGTTCTGCAAACTGCTGGTGCGAAGATGGAAGATGACTACCTAAAAATTCGCTTTTCAACTCCTGTTTAGATGATTTAGGCGATCGCATAGTACCTAACATGACTTGCGATCGCTATAAAATATGGCAACAATTTGCAGCAAGTAGATATTTAATTTCCTATGGCACTCAAACGGCGACAATTATTGATATTGGGTGGATTGGTGCTGGGTGGCGGGATTGGTGGTGCGGCTTTTTCAGGGATCTTGAGCCGTAAACCTGATGCGATCGCACCCACAGATACCAAATCGCCTACAGCCAACAACCCTAAACCAGCCAACCCTCTAGCAGTCAAGCGATCGCTTAATCCTGCGCCCAAAGGATTATTTGCGCCGCCTCGTGGTGATGTGCGAATTGTGGTGATTAGCGATCTCAATAGTGCTTATGGCTCGACTGATTATATTGATCAGGTTAAACAGGCGATCGCATTTTTGCCAGATTGGGAACCCGACTTAGTGCTTTGTGGCGGTGATATGGTGGCGGGGCAGGACAATACGCTCAAACCTGCGGAAATCGAAGCGATGTGGCAAGGATTTGACAAACATATTGCTGTGCCAATTCGCAAAACTAAACTTCCCTTTGGATTTACGATTGGGAACCATGATGCATCGGGTTCATCTTTTGGTGGACAAGCTACCTTTGAGAACGATCGCAAGGCGGTGATCAAGTATTGGAACGATCCTAAACATGATCCAAATTTAAACTTTGTTGATCGCACAGGATTCCCTTTTTATTATACATTTGAGCAAAATGAGATTTTCTTTTTAACTTGGGATGCCTCTACAGCGGAGATTCCAGCAGCGCAACTAAAGTGGACGGAAAAGAGTTTAGCGAGTGAAGCGGCTCAAAAAGCGAAGTTACGAATTGCGATCGGGCATTTACCTCTTTATCCAGTTTCTAAGGGACGCGAGACTGCTGGCAATTATTTGGAAGATGCTGAACGCCTGAGAGCTTTATTAGAAAAATACAATGTTGACACATACATTAGCGGACATGATCACGCTTATTATCCCGCGCATAAAGGTAAATTGGAACTGCTGAATGCAGGTGTGTTAGGCGATGGACCACGCCGATTGCTGAGTGGTGATCTAGCGCCAAATCGAACTGTGACTGTAATCGATATTAAGTTGGAAACAGTGGAAACGATTTATACAACTTACGATATGGATACGCTGAAGGTTGTTGAGCAGAGTACTTTGCCACGCTATATTGATGCGCCCAATGGTCGTATCACTCGCCGCGATATAAAAATCTAAATAAGTAAGGATAGGCGGCGCGAAGCGCCGC
>JAYUSC010000337.1:0-9366 GCA_043755885.1 Pseudanabaena sp.
CCACTTCTTGTTAACAGCAAAAAGGGCTTGCTTCGCAAGCCCTTTTTGCTATGTTGATCTTGATTGACGGTTAGAGCGAAATGAAAATTTTTGGGGAGAGATACTACCAGTCGAGATGGATTGTCTTGATAGTTCGGCTCGTTCTCGTGATTTCGTCATCGCACTGGAGCCGCCAAAAGTTTCGCGCAGAGTTAAATAGTTTTGAATGATCAGCGCTTCATTGTCCGCAGAGCTTTGAGCAACTTGAGCAGCAGTCAGCCCAGATCTTGCGATCGCATCAGCAACGCAGGGAATCACATGGCTAGGACGATTGACATGATGATCAAGTAGTAGCGACACTGCAAATTCTGAACTTAAAATTTGGGACAGGGCAAAGCCTTGCAAAACTTGAGTGGGCGTAAAATAAAAGCGATCAAGTCGTGAAATCGCGTGCAGCACTTGTACCGATTGCACTAACGCATCCATACCTGCGATCGCAAACCGTAATCCCCAAAGCGGTTGTCGCATTAAATTTTTATCAGCAGCGCTAACTAAACGATTGCCATTGAGCGATAGCCAACCAGTGATGCCATCGAGAGAAGTTACATCCAAGCCAAACTGACCAAAATAATATTGAAACTCGGATGGATAGCGCCTTTTTAAACTGCTGAGCAACGCAGGTAGTTCGCCCTGCTGCTCGGCGGCTCCTAAAGTCCATTGGAATATGCCAAAACTTAAGTACTGACTATCCCAAGTATTAATCGCATCAAGACTGCCTTCATTTGCCGAGGTGACTAGCATTACCTTGATTTCTGAAGGACTCATCTGCACCTGCTGCAATAAACCTGAGCCGTAGGCAATAAAGTCTCGCAGTTTAAAAATCCCCAGCCGATATAATCCCAGATCTCTAACTTTGGCAAATGGTTCTTGTTGCCCAGTGTTTAATAATTTGGCAATCACGTCACTGCCAACCGTAGTAAAAGAAATGGCAATTTTATTGGGTGGATAAACGCCCTGCAATGTATTCCTGACCATCGCGACTTCAGGATTTTGAGCGATCGGCGGAATTGCCACGGGAATACGCAATCTCTGCCCGATTTGAAGACTTGCAGGATTAGTAATGTTATTAACACGCGCTATCTCGCGCCAATCAGCATTTGCGCCCAAAAAGCGTTTTGCGATCGCAGATAGCGTATCTCCAGCCTTAACAATATATTCCTGCATAGCCGTCTCACAAATCGAACGTCTCAAACTCTACTTGCTTAAACAACATATTGCGATCAATTGCTGAAAAAACTTTATTATTCGCTTTCTCAGAATTTAGACAATCACAAACCAGCTTTGCTACATCAGCGCGATGGATAATTCCCGCAATCGTAGGATCTTCTGTAAGCACCGCGTGGCCTGTAGCAGCGTCTGATTTCAAACCACCTGGACGAATAATCGTATAGGTTAAGCCACTTGCCACCAGATGCTGTTCCGCTTTTTCCTTTTCTTGGAGAATTAGTCCCAAAGTTTGCAAAACCTGCGGTGCGATCGCAACAACACTATTACCGCTACCAATCGAAGACACCAGTATAAATTTCTTGACTCCCGCCTTGACAGCAGCATCAATCAGATTTTTATTGCCTTCACAGTCAGCCCGTTCACCGCGATCACTTGGCAAACCGCCCATAGTTGTAATCACCACATCGATCGCATTTCCTTGCAGAGCCGTTTCCAGTTCAGCGTAGTTGAGAGCATCACCAAAAAAAACATTTGCGCCCAAAGCCTCTAACTCGACCGCAAACGTGGGATTGCGTAGTAATACTTTTAAACTCACAGACGGCGGTTCATTTTCTAGTAAAAGCTTAGCAATCTCACGCCCAACGCCACGACTCGAACCAGCTAAAAAAATATTTTGCATAAAGCTCTTTGAGTTTAGTTAAACTTTTGTGCGATCGGTAAAAATTTCATAACCAGTCTCAGTCACCAAAACCGTATGTTCAAACTGAGCCGAAAGTTGGTTGTCCACAGTGACGGCTGTCCACTTATCAGCCAAAACCCTCACCCGCTTTGAGCCCGCATTCAAAATTGGCTCGATCGCTAAAGTCATCCCTGGGCGAAAACGCACATTAGGCAACTGATGCGTCCGAAAATTAAATACTGAAGGCTCTTCGTGCAGATTTCGTCCTACTCCATGCCCTGTAAAATCTTCGACGATCGCAAAACCATTTGCCTTCACATGATCCTCAATCGCTCCAGCCAAATCGAGCATACAATTACCTGGCTTAACTTGTTCAATCCCCTTAAACAAAGCTTCTTCAGCCACACGCATTAACTTAGCCGCCTTCTCGCTGACATGTCCCACTGCGACCGTAATGCAAGAGTCACCATGAAATCCATTTTTAAAAGCGCCAGTATCAATCTTGACCAGATCACCGAGCTTAATCACTTTTTTGGCACTGGGTATGCCATGGACAACTTCATTATTAATGCTAGAGCAAATGCTCGAAGGAAAGCCACAATAGCCCTTGAAACTAGGTACAGCGCCCATCTCCCGAATCCGCTTTTCTGCATGAGCATCAAGATCCATCGTAGTCATCCCAGGAGCCATGATCTCCGAAATTTCCTTGAGGACTGTCGCCACAATACGAGATGATTCACGCATATAGTCCAACTCGCGTTGCGACTTAATTTCAATGCCTTTGGTTTGCTTAGGAGTTGATTGCTTAGCAGGTTTTTTGGTTTCTGCGCTCGGTTTAGATCGCAGCGCACTGAGAATATTCATTAATTATTTCAGGATAGTATTACAAGGGCTAATATATTTTTAGCCTATTAAGTAACAGGATTGGTTATTTCTAGGTCAAATAGCAGAATTTGAATAAGTACCTCGACACAATTAAAAACCCAAAACCCAAAACTACACCGCCCGCAGCGCGGTCGATGTAGTTTTTGGGGTTTTATATTTAATCGGGAGTAGTTACTTAGCAAAAAGCTCATCATCAAACCTGATCTCTAACTACAGCACTTTTCGAGGTTCAACTATGACGCAATCTGGGATGCCTCCCGTACCGCCACCCTCCTCTGGTGGCGGCGTGCCACAGACACGTACAAACCCCACTGCACCACCCGCCCAGCAGCGTGTCGCTCCTCCTAGCAATCCTCAATCTCCTCCCAATAATCTACAAGCCCAACAGCAACAAACTCGTGCGGTCATGACTCCCGCGCAGCAGCAACAAGCATTAGCAGCACAGCAAGCTCGTGCGGCGATGACTCCTGAACAACAGCAACAAGCAATGGCTGCACAACAAGCCCGCGCTGCCGCCGCCGCCCGTCAAGCGCAGATGTCAATCCCGACCGATACGCAAGTCACGAGCGTACCGCCACCACCAAATCCCCGTCCGCCCATTCGTCCAGGTCCACCGCCAAACTTACCTGGGCTAGGAGTGCCAGCGATTTTGCAGCGTACTACGGGACAGCCAACCCTCGCCCAAATCGTTAAAGATGCCCATGAGCAAAATTGTTCAGACATTCATGCTGGTGTAAATGAACCAGTCCGCTTTCGCAGTCGGGGCTTAATGGTCACACAGGAGCAGTATCCAGTGCCAGACAAGCAGACCTTTGACACTTGGCTGACGGAAATTATGGATGATAAGCAAATCCAGCAATTTCGGGACACCCTAGAGTTTGACGGTGCTACCCAATACGAATTTGCCCGTTGTCGGATCAATGTTTTTGAGTCGCTACGTGGCTCGGCAATGGTGTTGCGACTAATTCCTCTCAAGATTTTGTCGATTGATCAGCTTGGACTACCAGAAGTATTCCGTGAGCTTTGCTATACCCACAAAGGTTTGATTCTTGTCACTGGTCCCACTGGTTCAGGCAAATCAACCACCTTAGCGGCAATGGTGGACTTCATCAATACAGAAATGCAGAAGCATTTGATTTCGATTGAAGATCCAATTGAATTTGTGCATCAAAGTAAAAAAGCACTGATCAAACAACGGGAAGTTGGTATCCATACCCTGAAGTTTGACAATGCTCTAAAAGCAGCTTTGCGCGAAGATCCTGACATCATTCTGATTGGGGAAATGCGTGACAAAGAAACCGTTAACACCGCCCTAAAAGCTGCTCAAACTGGTCACTTAGTATTTGGAACGCTGCACACTAATAGTGCGGTGAAAACCATTGAACGGATTCTGAATCTATATGAGCCTGAACAGCAAGCGCCGATGCGGATTCAAGTATCTGAATCTTTGGTGGGAGTTATCGCTCAGTCATTGGTACGAACTACCGATGGCAAGCGAGCCGCAGTTCATGAAGTGATGATCAATACTGATGCGGTGCGCGACTATATCAAGCGCGGTGAAGTCGATGAGATTGAAGCGCTAATTCCTAAATGTACCTATGAGGGAATGGTCAACATGAACCAATCACTTTATAAGCTCTACGAGGATGGTCGGATTACCGAAGAAACCGCCGTGGAGAACTCTCCGAAGCCCAATGAAATGGCACAAATGTTGCGTGGTCGTATGTAAGAAATCCCCAAGAACTGTACCGCCCGCGCAGTGGGCAGTAAAGTTTTTGGTTCTGGGTTTTTAATTATGCTGAGTTACTTAAATTAAGGTTGCATCCCTGCGGGATGCAACCTTATATCGCAAATCTTTCGTATTATGTTAGAATTAAGCTAACGTATCTCTCGGAGTTACTATGCAAATCACCGAAGCCCCAATTAAGCCCACAGCGCCAACGACTCCACTCATTTCCACCCCACCAATTACTCTCCCCGATCATAAACAACTGCCAGAGTCAGACGGAACCTTTGTGAAAAACTTTCAGGAACATCCACAAAGTATTGTTTGATATATTTGGAGCGATCGCATGACTCAAAAATCAATGTTTAAGTTCATCAAAAAAATCGCTGGTTTAGCAATTTACACAGGTTTGTGTCTGGGTGTAGTTAGCGCCACATCGCCAGTATTTGCTGAAGATAGCAGCCTCGGCATCGTCATGCGACGCGGACATTTGCGTGTGGGCATGGATGCGGCGATCGGTGGACCATATATGTTTTGGAATGCCAAGACCCAGTTTTATGATGGGTTTGAGCTAGAAATCATCCAAGAAATTGCGGCAAGGCTAAACATTGAACCACGTCCAATTAATATTCCTTGGACAACTCAGCCTGAAAATTTGGCTTCACGGCAAGTCGATATTTTGCTCAGTGCGCGAGAAGAAGGAGCCTTAGAAACGGGTGATACTAAGGGCAAATTTATTGAAACTACGGCTTACTACCGCAGCGCCCAGCGTCTACTGATTCGATCTGACGGAACCCAGATTAAGTCTTTGCGTGACATGATCGGCAAGCGGGTCGGAGTTGTGGCAAATAGCGGAGGCGCGGCGATCGCAGAAACCTATAATAAAAACAGGGGAAACGCCATTCGCCTGTTTTCGTCGCGGGATCTTGATCGAATGGTGATTCAACTGCGCGATCGCCAACTTGATGCGATGATCCTTGACGAACCTGTGGCGGTATGGCAAGTCCGCAATAATCCCAATTTTATAATTGTTGGGGAGCCGTTAATTCCGATTCGGTTAGTTGCGATCGTCAACAAAGACGACGTATCACTTAAAAAAGCTGTAGATCAGGCTTTAACAGAGATGCGTCAAGAGGGTAAACTCGAACAAATACTTAAGAGGTGGAATCTGTGGGAAAGCCAGAAAACTTTAAAATCGACAAGGGGCTTGCCAGTTACGGTATTAGCGATCATTACGCCATACTCGGTTTACCAATGACCACTGAGCCAGCGCAGATTCGCAAAAAATTTCTGAAGCTGGCGAAAATTTTGCATCCCGATGTATTTGGCAGAACTCCCGACGAAAAAGAGAGTGCTACCAAATATTTCTCAAAAATGGTCAGCCCAGCTTACCAACTACTGAATAGCGATCGCGAACGGGGTGAATATTTGGCAACTCTGAGAATGTTTGCCCAAGGCAAAAAGCAAAAAGAAGAAACACCCACGCTCAGTTCGGAAATAGCTCAAAAGCTTTATCGTATCCCCCATGAAATTACTTACAAGCAATATGTTGACGAAGTTTCGCCGAAACAGTATGAAACTCTCGAATCGATCATGGAGTACACTGCCACACTCAGCGAGTTAAATCTCGTATATTTGTTTACTCAAACCAGTCTTACCTTTTCTTCGGGCAGTAGTGCGGCGGCGGCTGGTAGTCAGGACGCTAATGTGGAAGCATCTCCTCCTGCTAAACCTGCTCAATCTCCAGCCCTGCGTAATCTAAA
Source organism: Pseudanabaena sp. (assembly GCA_043755885.1). Lineage (GTDB taxonomy): Bacteria > Cyanobacteriota > Cyanobacteriia > Pseudanabaenales > Pseudanabaenaceae > Pseudanabaena. The sequence goes on from JAYUSC010000337.1 coordinate 6,260, forward strand.
TATGGCTGAGCTATTTATTAGCAAGAAACAATGGACTGATGCACTCAAGGAACTGATCAGCGCCGAAAAACTCGATCCAAATAATGCCAAGGTATATGCGCTCAAGGGGTTAGTGCAGATGAACCAAAATGCGGCTGCGATCGCAAAAGCAAGCTTTCAAAAAGCGCTCAAACTCGATCCGAAAGAACCAACTGCCGCCAAATACATTAATCAGGTGAGTGTGGCGACAAAACCATCAGAGAAGCCACCAGAAAAGAAAGGTGGACTATTTGGCTGGGGCAAGAAATAAATTCTGAATATTTCGCGCTAAAGTTGAATTTCCGCAGACTAAAAATCGGGCGAGGCAAGCAACTTGGATTTCCGTAGACTAAAGTATTACCGTCATAATTCGTTGATTCTCGTCACTAGTGGCGATCGCCAGATTTTGTCTGCGATCGCAGAAATTTTAACGGCTGAAAAATATAATTTCATTACGGAAACCAGTGGCGAAAAAGCATGGGAACTAATTCTCGAAAAGAAACCTGCGATCGTGATCGCTGATTGGACGATCCCCGATGTGTCAGGTTTGGCACTTTGTCATCGGGTCAAGACAAATCTTGAGCAGCTTGAACTAATGACGACTTACTTTATCTTGATCGTCGAAGCCGCAAACTCTCAACAACGTCAAATTGGTTTAGATACTGGGGGCGATGAATTTCTGAGTAATCCCATAGATAGCTCCGAGCTGAAAACAAGGCTAAGGACAGGGCTACGTATTAGCGCCTTGATTCAGTCCTTAACATGGACAAATCAAAGGTTGCTAGCTCAAAATGACTTACTCGACGCGCTTACTTTATCTGATCCTTTAACCAAGGTTTTAAGTGAGCAGGCTTTTGAGGCAGTAATGCCCAAAATGATGATGCAGTTTAAAGGACTTGGTAATTACAAAAATTACAGCTTTTTAAGTGTGTTGATTATTGATATTGATAATTTCAAGCAAATTACTCAGTCCTATGGAGCGCAGATTGGCAATGAAACTATTAAAGCGATCGCAGGGCGCTTAAGTCATAGTTGTATGGCGAATAGTTTGATCTATCGTCATGGTTTAGATGAGTTTGTGTGTGTCACGCCGCACAGTGACACTGAAAATGGGCTGCAACTATCTCACAATCTCTTAGTCAGCATTCGCAGTCACCCGATCGCAGTGTCTTCTGGGCTGCTATTTCCGCTCACGATTAGCATTGGTGGTGTAGTAATGACTTTAGAAAATCAGAATCAACAGATGAGCGATATTAGTTTTGGGGAATTAGTATCTTTAGCAGAGCAATCCTTGCTGCAAGCTCAAACATCTGGCGGCGATCGCGACTACATCGAAGAAATCACAAATTTATAATCAGCATGGCTACTTGGTAGGCAACCCTAAAACTGCTCCCCTGTCAAGTTTTCAACTTTATGCAGTAAGCCCTGATTAACTCATCTTAAGGGACTTCCAAGGAAAAAATGATCCATATAAAACCCAAAAATATTGCGGCGGGCTACGCCCGCCGCAATATTTTTGGGATCAATTATTTATTTGCTCGTCCTTAATGTACATCAAGATGTACGACAACTTGTTTAATATCTTTCTTACAGCGCTTTTCGCTTTGAGATATTGCAATTAGTGGGGCGGCTTCGCCGCCTCACTAATTATGGTTTTATATTTGATACTTTATTAAATCGCACAGCCCTAAGGTGAGTGATAGCTGAGGTTTAGGGCTGCGCCCTGTGCGCCCAGCCCCTACAGAACATGAATTTTCTCAGGTAGGGGCAGTCCCCCATGGTTGCCCTGCCTTAGCTCTCTTCATGATATTGCTGTATCGGAAAGCCGATTCCTTGTAACAAAGACTTCGTGCTTTGCATAAAGCTTTCGGGACCACAGACAAATATAGTGCGATCGCGCCAATCAGCAGCGATCATTTCGAGCATGGCTGGCGTTAGTCGGCCACGCATTCCCATCCACGATTGTTGAGGTGTGGAGCGAGTAATTGTTACAGCTAGATGAAACTTGGGCGATCGCGCTGCCATCATTTCTAATTCTTGGCGATAGATAATATCTTCGGGACTTCGCGCACAATGGAAAAATACCACGTCACAGTCTGAGTGTGTGTCATAAATCCACCGCGACATCGACATCATCGGTGTAATGCCACTACCAGCCGAGAGAAACAATAGCTTTTGAGCAGGATACTCAAAGCAAGAGAACTTGCCAAATGCACCACTTGCTTGAATCTGACTACCAACTTGGAGATTATCGTGCAGCCAATTGGAAACCTGTCCCGCAGGAATCATTGGATCTTCGGGATTGCTAGAAGGAACTCTCTTGACGGTGATTTCGAGAGAGTGTGGACGGGAAGGAGAAGATGAAATCGAGTAGGAGCGAAATATTTCTGCACCATCGATTTCAAATTCTAATGTTAAGAACTGTCCTGCTTTGTAAGTAAATAGATGCGGTGGATCGGTTACAAAACAGAAGGTTTTGACATCGGCAGTTTCTTCAATAATTTTGAGGCATTGCAAGGTAAGGGTTCCTTTTGTCCAACGATCAATCTGGCTGGGATTGAGATGAGCAAGTGGCATGTACTGGCTGGGATCAGTCTTAGCGGGCTGATCGCGGGCTGGCTCGTCATTAACTGGGCTATTTAATTGCACACTTGATGCTTCGGTCGGCTCTTCTTCTTTTTCTGGGGATTGGATGATCGGAATATAAGATCTGATCTCTTCGATCAGAATTGCAAAGTCGCCTAGTTGAATAGTATCATTCACTGAAAGCGGCAAAGGTTGCAATGCTTCACGGGCGATATTATTGATTTGGGAACCGTTAGTACTACCTAAATCAGTGAAGTAATATTGATTTGATTCAAAAGAGATTTTGCCATGTTCTCGGCTGATGGTGGCATTATTCAGGATCACATCACATTGAGGCGCACGACCAATCAGAAAATCTTTCTTTTTACTATTTTCCGATGATAGTTGCATAGGTTCCAGTTCTTGAGGAATCTGGATATTGAAAATTCTCAGTTTTAGCATGACGGTTCCTGAACCAATAATTCTTAAACAAGGAAATAAACCCAAATCGCGGGTCGCCCGCT
>JAYUSC010000338.1:0-3897 GCA_043755885.1 Pseudanabaena sp.
TGATTGATGATGATTCGGCAGCGATTAATCTAGCAGTTGATACTGTCCAAGAAAATCAAGAGTCGGGAATTTTGCAGGAGCAATATCTCAAGCTCAAAGCTCAACTTGCCAATTTAGATATAAAACTTGCCATTCGTTATGGCGATCGCTACGACGAGATTAAGCAACAATGGGAAAACGCTAAAACTTGGTATGAGCAGAAGAAAACTGAGGCGGATGCAAGTGGTGTGATTCCTTTACAAGAGAAAGTCACTGAAATTGAGAACAATATCGGAGGGCTTGGCTCATCGGTTGCACGTAAAGAGCAAGAAGTTAAACGGCATTTACAAGAGCTTTGGGAAGGTCGTAGGAGCAACCCATGAATTTCTCCTACGACTAAATCAGCCGTATAACTTGATTGATCAGATTGTTTTTAATTCATTTCAAAGGGTACTCAACTATGAAACTAACTCAAATTGTTATCGGGATTCTCCTTCCACCCCTTGGAGTTTTTCTAACTTATGGCTTTAGCTCTACTTTATTAATCAATATTGGGCTAACTCTATTGGGTTGGGTTCCGGGCATCATTCACGCTGTTTGGGCAATTACTAAACAGCAAGACCAATAGATAGTGCTGCACAAAACGCAGCACTACCCTCACTCTACCAACAAACAATTAAAATGGCGACGCAAAGTGCCATCTACACTCAGGAGAAAAAATATGGTTGGATACTTCGTGACGATACTGGCTACGGCTCTAGGACTTCTAGTTGTCGATATGGTTGTGCCAGGTGTAGATATTGCGAATTTCCCTGCGGCTTTAATCGCAGCGGTCGTGATTGGGTTTGTCAATGCTTTTATTGCACCAGTTGTTAAACTTCTGTCTCTACCACTTACCTTTATCACTTTAGGGTTATTTTCGTTTATTGTAAACGGACTATTACTCTGGTTGGCTTCGATTATCGTTCCTGGATTTACGATGAATGGACTATTAGCCTTGATTTTAGCTCCGATTGTTCTGTCTTTTGTTAGTACTTTCTTGAACAAGTACTTTGCTGAGAAAGGAGTCGGCTAGTATGAACATTTTTTATTATGTTCGGAAAACAGTATTAGTTTTAGCTCTAATGCTCGTTTTGACCTTCACAACTGCTTGTGGAGCTTCTCAAACTAAAACTTCTAATCCAGCTCTGAATCAAAATTCGGAGTATAGTCAATTAGAGCGCGGCAACTCTGCCACAGGTCAGGATTTTGGCAATTGGGTAATCAAGACTAGTAAAGGCTTGGTTAAGGATGCTTATGTGCGCGATCGCAACAAGCTAGGAGTGGTGATTTCACCTAAAGTTTTACCAACTGAAGTAAAAGCTTTAACCAAATCGTTAGCCCAAGGTTTCCGACACAATTTCCCCAATCAAGATCTAACAGTTTTAATTTATGCTCCCGATAAGAAGCTGATTTTAACTGCCCGATATGATAGTCAAACTCAGCAAATTGATTATCAGCAAGCAAGTTAAAAGTAATTAATGTACGGCGCGTTGCGACGCACATTAATTACTTTTGATTGATATTTTACTTGAGGTAACTATGAACAATCAAACCACAACTGAAAAAGAGACTCCCTACGCAGACTATCAACCCGCTTATCAAACTGGACATGAAGGCTACGATCGCTATCCTGGCAAGAGCTTTGATGAAGCAGAAGCAGAACTCAAACTAGACTATGAAGCAATCTTAGCCCAAACATCTGGGACAGGATTGGCTTGGATCAAGGTCATAGATGCAGTTCGAGATGCTTGGGACAAAGCAGGAACTACTTGAAACTCCCAGTCTTAGCTCTTTTGAATCCTCTAAATACCTTGGCATAATAAAAACCAGAACCCGAAGAATCAGCTTCTTCGGGTTTTATATTTAATTATGCCTACCTACTTACCAACATAATAACTATAACTATGCCAAATACTAGTGATGAATATAAAAGCCAAGTCATGAAAGATTTGGCAGGGGGAGACAAAGAAAGTCTTCCTGAAGAGTCAGAAAATTATCAAAACTTTGATGACTTTGCTCAAAGATCTTCCCGCGAAGAACGCCGCAATCTATTTAGTGATCTTTTTCAGAAAGATCGTATTACCCCAGCAGAAATGGAGCCAGAATTACAAAAAGCAGTCGCAGGGATTCAACCCAACCAACGCGATGACGTAGCTAGAGAATTCTTCAAAAACCTAAAAAAGCGTGGTCTGAATGAGCGTGGTCTCGAACAGCAATTAGGATTGTCTAGCCACAATCCTAGCCGCATGACATCCGATGATGTTGCTAAACTGGCTAGTTTTGCTTACCACTCGCATCCTGATATTTTCCAAGAAGTTTTGGCAGTTCAACCTGCACTTGTAAAATTCCTGAGTAATCCTCTCGTTGGAGCGGCGTTGGGTGCGATCACGGCTAAATGGTTTGGTCGGAAATAATACCGATCCTCAAAATGGCATTGCCATTTTGAGGATACAGAACCTGACTGAGTTTCATTCTCAATGCTCGAAAGTGTAGCTACACTTTCGAGAGTTGTTATAACCCCTAGTGATAGAATATGCGTTTTCCCTCATTCCGTTTTCTCAATCTGTTCAGAGGCTCAAGGGATACAATTCCTTCAGGAAATGGAAGTGCTGATATCAGCAATCACCGTATTGACTCGTTAGTCGATGCCTTTTTTGCGATCGCATTAACTCTGTTAGTATTAGATATCAAGGCATTTCATGTAACTTCAGATGTTGAATTGACTCAGGAGCTAATTGCACTTAGCCCTAAATTTTTCACTTACTTTCTTAGTTTTATGATCTTGGGGTTACTGTGGTTTGAGCATCAAATGGTATCGCATTACATTTCACGATCTGATCGTACTCATATTTGGCTTAACCTATTATTTTTGATGTCTATTTCATTAATTCCTTTTTCAGCATCATTGCTGGGCGAAAACCTTTCTCATCGTTCGGCAACTACTTTTTACGGTCTTAATCTCTTCGTTACTGGAGTAATTCAATATTTAGATTGGGAATATGTAACTCGAAAAAATCGTTTAATTGATGAAAGCCTGAATCGAAGGTTAGTCCGCTCTGTCCAAAAAACATTTTTATTGGTTCCACTCAGCTATGCGATCGGGATTGAGACTTCATTCTATAGTATTCCTGCGAGTATAACCCTTTACGGTTTAGCCACACTTGCAGGAGCCTTAAGAATGAATGCGATTTTTCATCAATCCCACGAATTTAATCAGCCAGATAACAAAATCAATTAACTTTTGAAACATTTTGAAACATACAGCACTTTTTGCTGGATGCCTATGGTTCGATAATTCAGATTTGCTTTTCAGCCGTGACAACTCCAAAAATATTATTGGGTTCCATTTTCACCTGACAGTTTTGAAATCCAGCTATTAGCGCGGCAGGGCAACCACGGGGGGATTGCCCCTACCAAAACAATATGGATTTTGTAGAGGCTGTGCCACAGGGCGCAGCCCTAAACTTCCAAGGACAACGCCTGTACGCGCTCTGTCAGTTGCTGGAGAAAGGTTTGTTTTTGTCCATTCCAATACATGGCTTCACCAATGTAGATCGAGCAGAGTAATGGGACTATCAGGAAGTCGCCTTTGGGTAGAGCTTTGCCGAGACCATCTAGAAAAATGGGGACAATCGGAACATGAGGATGTTGCTTGGCTAGATGGGCGATGCCACTTTTGAACTCGCCGCGGCTTTCAGGTGTGCCTCTCGTGCCTTCAGGATAGAGAATCAGAATCTGATTGTGGGCGATCGCATCGGCACAGTTTTTAAAGAAATTGCGGTAATGTCACAAAGTTGTTGAAAGAGGATAAAATAGAGGAGGCAGAAAAGAGGTTGAAAATATGGTAACTGAAGCAGTTCAATGTCCAACCTGCGG
>JAYUSC010000339.1:0-1669 GCA_043755885.1 Pseudanabaena sp.
CCCTAGCAGCAATGCTACTACTACGACTTTCACGGTCGGAACTTCCCCATCACAAATATTAGCTCCAAACCCTGAGCGGAAAGGTTTTTCGGTTTACAACAATAGCCCTCGGATCCTTTATCTAGGAACTAGCGCAAGCGTGTCTGCAACTTCAGGGTTTTTCGCAAGGATTGCCGTAAATACTCTGTATGAATGGAGTCTTCAGACAATGTATACAGGCGCAATTTTTGCGATCGCAAATGGTGCAAACAGTTCGGCGCAGGTTTTTGAACTTACTCCTTAATCAAATTAGAAGAACTTATGATAGATAAGCTTTTTATTATATTTCGCAAGGTTTTGGCTAGCGCTGAAAGCGATCGCTATGACGCTAAATTTAATCGGTTAGATAGCAAAGTAGATAATTTAGATATGCGGATGGATGGCTTAGCAATTTCGCAAGCTCAACAAAATGAAAAACTTGCAGCTATTCATCAAATTACTTTGGCTAACAACGAGACTCTAGAGCAGAAAATTAATTTCAATAATGCCACTAGCCAAAATACTAAAGATCTTTCTGAGATAAGGTTTGCGTCTTTCTCTGAGTCATTTAAACGGCTTGAGGCATTGGTGCTTCAAGTCGTTAAGCGTGATTGCAATCCCCGTTAATTTTGTGGTGGTTTTGGGCGATCGCTGCGATTCATGAGCGCGTCATATGCTTTTTGATGATGGCGATCGCTTATCCAGTGGTGATACAAATCGCTGTGAACTTTGGCACTATGTCCCATTTGTTGCGCGGCGAGTGAAATATCAAGCCCAAATTCTAGCGATCGGACTGCCCAACAATGGCGCAAATCATAAGGCGTAAATGGCACACCATATCGCTTAAAAGCCTTACTTACTCGCTCTCCTAGATTAACGTTTGCTTTTCCTGTCACTGATGGTAAGCAAACGTTTTTTATTTGAAAAGTTTCAACCCATTCAGGATAGCAAGCCCACACACGCCGCGCTCCTGTTTTACCATCGGTCACGGTTGCGATCGGTAAGTCCTCAAAATCAAGGTAAAAAACTTCGTGCGGTCTGATTCCATAAGTAGCAATTACTGCATAGACCCATTGCCAATCAGGGCTAGAAATTTTGTGATAAGCCTCTTGAATTACTTCATCTGTTGGTAAATCTCTTGGTGTGGCTTTGCGAGGGGAGTAATTGCCACTGTAGATCGCGAAGTCAATTTCTAAATTTGCAAATTTAGCGATCGCGTTGCAAACCATCGCGTAATTCTGGCGGCTTCGAGTATCAGGTTGAGTTGCTAAAAGCAGATTTTTCAATACTTCCACGGACAATATTGCATCACATGGGAGACGCTTTAAAACTTCTAAGTAACTTTTGTTCCAAGTTGTCAGCGTTTTTGGGTTTCGGTCTCGCTTAGCAAAATAATCTTTTTCAAATTTATTGACCCATTCACCACAGGTCACGGATGGTAAAGCATCTTTTAAATATGGAAACCATTCAAATTCTTTGCAATCTATCAATGCTCCAATTTTACGGGCTTCGGCTTCGGCAAGCTTCAGCCCTAAGGGATTTGCATGGATGCCAAGCGCTAAGCGCTGTTGATATGGTGAGGATTGTTTGGAATTTGGTTTTGGTGGAAAAGTCCCCCTCACATACAACCGATCGCCTTTTCTTTCTATGG
>JAYUSC010000340.1:0-1669 GCA_043755885.1 Pseudanabaena sp.
TCGAGCGGCTCGATCTTTGGCAGCGTGGTGTCGATACAGTACAGTTTCATCCAAGATTTAAAAATGCAGAAATGCGATCGCGCCTCACCCAAGGACATCCCGAAGACATCTTGTTTCTATATGTGGGTAGACTCTCGGCGGAGAAAGAGATTCAGCAAATTTTGCCAGTACTAAAAGCGATCCCTAATAGTCGCCTTGCCCTAGTTGGGAATGGTCCTTATCGTCAGGAGTTAGAGAAGGTTTTTGCAGATACCAACAGTAATTTTGTCGGCTATTTACGTGGTGATGATCTTGCTTCAGCCTTTGCCTCAAGTGATGCCTTTTTATTCCCATCACGGACTGAGACTTTAGGATTAGTGTTACTCGAAGCGATGGCAGCAGGTTGTCCCGTCGTTGCCGCAAATTCTGGTGGTATTCCTGATATTGTCACGAATGGGCTTAATGGCTATTTATTTGAGCCATGCGATCGCAATGGGTTGCTAAAAGCGACCGAAAATCTTTTGCAAAATCGTGATCAAGATATGTGCCTTGAGGCGCGTTTAGAAGCTGAAAAATGGGGCTGGGATGCTGCCACGCGACAATTGCAAAACTATTATGAACAAACGATAGCGGCTTGTAAACCCGTTTTGATTTAAAGTACAATGGCGATCGCTATCATTATGTTGTAAGCATAAATACTCTTTTGATTTCCCTTGAACTCGCTACCAAAATTTATCATAAGCCCTTGCTGTCTCTAGTCTTTGAGGCGCAATCGGTCCATCGGCAATATCATCAAACTGATGCTGTGCAGATGTGTACTCTATCCAATATCAAATCAGGGCGTTGTCCTGAAGATTGTAAATATTGCCCTCAAAGCGCTCGCTATCCGACGGGGGTAGATGCTTATCCTCTGTTACCACTAGATGAGGTGATCAGCCAAGCCCAAGACGCGAAAAAGCATGGTGCAACTCGTTTTTGTATGGGAGCAGCATGGCGCAATGCCCCTGATGGGGAAGAATTTGAGCGGGTTTTGCAAATGGTCGAAGCCGTAGCAAAAATGGAAATGGAAGCCTGTGTAACGATGGGCATGTTGCGTCCCGATCAAGCTCAGCGCCTAGCTAAGGCTGGCTTGACAGCCTATAACCATAATCTCGATACTTCCGAAAGTTTCTATCCCGAAATTATTACCACCCGCACCTATCGCGATCGCCTCGAAACGATTCAGCATGTCGCTGATGCAGGTATTCAAGTTTGTTGTGGCGGCATCGTTGGCATGGGTGAGACAGATTGCGATCGCATTGATCTGCTGCACACATTAGCAAACCTCACCCCACAACCTGAGTCAGTGCCAATTAATGCATTATCTCCAGTTGCAGGAACTCCGTTTGGCGATCTCGCTGCGATCGATCCTCTAGTTCTAGTGCGGATGGTCGCAACCGCAAGAATCCTAATGCCCAAAGCCGTAGTAAGACTTTCCGCAGGACGCGATCGACTCAGCGTATCCGATCAAGCTCTCTGCTTCCTCGCAGGCGCAAATTCTATCTTCTCTAGCGAGAAACTACTCACGACTGCGAATCCAGACTGGCAAGATGATGCGGAGATGTTCCAAAAATTAGGTGTAAAACCGAAGGAACTTGTGTAATTTCTGTCTAGCACATAAAACCCAAGAAGAGAATGGCGGCGCGAAGCG
>JAYUSC010000341.1:0-3885 GCA_043755885.1 Pseudanabaena sp.
TCTCGAATGAGAATTTTGTCATTTTGCAATAGTTCCTTTTGTAAAAGAGAACCTGCAATTTCTGTTTTTACTAGTAGATAATTGGCAACATTTGGCAAGGGATTTAAACCAGTTATTTGCGATAAGTCTGTAAATAGCTGCGATTTTGCGATCGCTAGCCAAGCCCATGTTTGTTGTTGAAATTCCTGATCTTCAAGTACCGCAATTCCTGCTGCTACTGCCAAAGTATTCACGCACCAAGGATCGCGCCATGCTTGCCAGCGTTGTAAACGTTCGGGATGGGCGATCGCATAGCCAAGTCTCAAACCTGGTAGGCTGTAAAATTTGGTTAGCGATCGCAAAATCACTAAGTTAGGATGCGATGGCACTAAATCAATCAAACTTTGTTGCTGATCTGGTGAGAGAAAATCCATAAATGCTTCATCAATTACCACTAGGGCAAATTGTTCTAGATAAGGCAAAAGACTATCTCTAGAAAACAAATATCCTGTGGGGTTGTGAGGATTATTGATTAATATTCCTTTAGTATGAGAGTTGATGATTTTCGGCAGTTCTATATTCAAATTTAAATCTTGATTGTTAAATAGAATTGGATGCTTTTCAACTTGACAATCAAAGGTTTTGAGAGCGCGATAGTAATCGGTGAAAGCTGGCGTAAAGAGAACCGTTGCCGATAGTTGCGAAAGATCTCGTCCCACCCATGTCAATAACTCCGCCACCCCATTTCCAGCCAAAATCCATTCTGGCGACAATTGGTGAAATTTCCCTAAGGATTGCCTGAGCAAAGTGTATTCGGGATCGGGATAATGATTAAGCTCAGTTAAGTGCGATTGAATAGCTGCGATCGCCGATTTTGGCGGACCAAGAGGATTAATGCTTGCTGAAAAATCTAAAATTTGCTCTGGTCTAATACCAGCTAGACTTCCCGCCCATTGGCGATTTCCCCCATGCGTTGGACGTGAGCGATCGGCTAGTTGCATAATTTATTATTTAGTTGTGTTGATTAAGTAAGCTAACCCCGCACTGAAGTGACGGGGCTTTCGCCAACCGCACACAACAACAAAGAGAATTGTGGTAGCCCTGAGACAACCTCACTCAAAGAGCAAGACAGCCCCGAACCTCTAGGCTTGCTTACAAAAGCCCCAATAATTGCAATATTCATCGCACCATTAAAATCAGCATCACCTTTCCACCCGCAATGTCCACACTTAAAGGTTTTCCCACTTCGGTACGAACTACCCTTTACAGGATGGATATGATGGCAACTATGACACATTTGACTGGTATAGGCTGGATTAATTTTAACCAAAGAAACCCCTGCTTGCATGGTGCGACTGATTGTATGGGTTAACCATGATTGATAGCGTTGCTCCCTGCCCGATAGTCGTTTCAAGATCTGCCTTGCTCTCCTGCGAGTTGATCTTGTACCTTTCGTGGCTTTCTGTTGCAGCGACGCTCTTACTCTGGAAAATTTACCTCTAACCTGCTCAATATCTTCACCACTCCATGAGTTGCCATCACTGGTAACAGCAATGTCTCTTCTACCCAAATCAACACCGATTACACTTTCACCATTATTGGGTTCTGGTACATCGTCTTTAACTTGGATATGGATATAGTAATTACCATCTTTGTGTTTACAGAGCGTGGCTGATTTGGGCTTTCTATTTTTGAGTTTACCTCTCTGATAATTACCCGCATCCATCTTGATATGCTGTCTACCACCAATCAAAGTTACGCTTGCAGTCCAATCTTTTTCTCGGAAATCAAAAATACGCGCATCATAATCAATGCTGGTCGGCTTGAAATCTTTGACAAGAGATTTTTTCTGTTTAGCCGTTTTTCGATTAGCGGAAACTCTCGCAATGGCGCGAACAGCTAAGTTTGCAGATAGTCCAAACAATTCGCGCACTGCATAATAAATCAGTGTTTGAATCCTGACCGCATTGGTTAATTTTGGGTCAATCGTATTATTGATATGATTGCAAGCGTTAGCAAACCCAACCAGAGTATCCTCAATCTGAGAGATTTGCTCTTTGGCGGGTTGTAGCTTACAAACTATTGTTAATACTTGTTCCATGTGTGATATTATATCACCACAGTGACTAACTACAGCAAAGATTTTTACTGGCGGTTTCAACCGCCGTTCGCTTACCTCTCAGCACTAAAGTGCGGAGCTTCTCGCGTATCGTGTGCATTGTTGTGACTTGCCCACCATCATCAGATGCAGTGCCAATGACCAATACTTCGCGATCGCAGGGCAAAATTGACTCGGTATAACAATGAGAATACCGCCAAAAATCGCCATAGTTTTGCAGTGTGTGTAAGCTTTTGCGATCGCTTAAAATTAACATGAGTTAACCTTGAGGTAGGACTAAGCTTTAAAAATTAAAAATTATGGTCACAATACCTAGCTGCAACATTGATATCAAAACAGCGATCGCAAATCAACGAGCTTTCTTTGCCACGGGTAAAACCAAGGAATATAAGTTTCGGGTAGCGCAACTTAATAAACTTTTAGGTTTAATTCAAGAACATGATCAACTAATTCTTGATGCAGTTCATGCCGATCTTCGCAAGCCTGCGATCGAAGCCTATGGCAGTGAAGTTTTGGGGGCTTTTTCGGAAATCAAGTATGTTCTCAAGCATTTACAGGCTTGGATGAAGCCGCAAAAAGTAGGAACGCCGATCAACTTATTTCCTAGCTCTAGCTATATTTATACTGAACCTCTAGGCGTTGTGCTGATCATTGCCCCTTGGAACTATCCCTTTGCGCTGACAATTCAGCCTCTGATTGGGGCGATCGCCGCAGGCAATTGCACGATTCTTAAGCCCTCGGAACATGCGCCCCATACTTCCAGTGCGATCGCAAAAATTATTAACAACAACTTTGACCCCAATTTCATCACTGCGATCGAAGGTGGTATCGAGACTAATCAAGCTTTACTTGCCGAACAATTTGATCATATTTTCTTCACTGGTGGAACTGCGATCGGTAAAATAGTCATGGAAGCTGCGGCAAAACATCTAACTCCTGTAACCCTAGAGCTTGGGGGTAAAAGCCCCTGTATTGTCGATGAAACCTGTAATTTGGATATCACTGCCAAGCGCATCATCTGGGGTAAGTTCTATAACGCTGGACAGACCTGTGTTGCGCCCGATTATCTATTGGTTCAGAAAAATATTAAGCCTGTACTCATCGAGAAGTTAGTCGCACAGGTCAAAACCTTCTTCGGTGAAAATCCTCAACAAAGCCCTGATTTTGGTCGTATTGTCAATGATCGCCAATTTGATCGCCTCGTGAGCTTGCTTAATGAAAGCCCAGTGCTAATCGGTGGAAACAGCGATAAATGCGATCGCTATATTGCTCCCACTCTGATCGATCAAGTTTCACCGAACTCGAAAATCATGGCTGAGGAAATCTTTGGTCCAATTTTGCCGATTTTGGAATATGACCAACTCTCAGATGCGATCGCCTTTGTCAACACTCAACCAAAACCTCTAGCTCTATATTTCTTCTCCAGCAACAAACAAAATCAAGAGCGCATCCTCCAAGAGACTTCTTACGGAGGAGGTTGTTTCAACGATCTGATCATGCATTTAGGCAATCCAGAACTTCCTTTCGGTGGGGTTGGTCATAGCGGTATGGGTAGCTATCACGGCAAGGCAAGTTTTGATACTTTCTCCCACCGTAAGAGTGTACTTAAAAATTCTTTCCGCTTCGATCTTAAGTGGCGCTATCCGCCTTATACCATGACTCTTGACACATTAAAAAAATTCATCAACTAGCTTATCAAAATCCTCAAAAAATTTTATCGTAAGTAGCTAGGCATAATAAAACCCAGAACCCAAAGAAGCTGGTTCGCCCGCTGCGCGGGCGAACCA
>JAYUSC010000342.1:0-3877 GCA_043755885.1 Pseudanabaena sp.
CGCGGCTTTGCCGCGCATCACTAATTATTCACTGAGCAATTAATTAATTAATCTTAACTAAACTACCTTTAATCACAGCTATCCCACTTGCATCCACATTAACTATCCCGCCTTTAATTGTATTAGCTCCAGTCGCCTCAACATTAACCACAGGTGCTTCCATTTTGGCAGTACCTGTACCCTTTACCTGTACTGCTATCCCCTCAACGACAACCCCAGAGTTGGAGATCACAATCTTATTTGCGCCAACTTTGAGCGTGATATTTGTCGTAGCCGTTAATGTAATATTCGCGGCATTGACGGTGAGATCTTTGGTAGTACCACTTGTTCCAGTTTTAATTGTAATATCGCCAGTAGAAGTTAAGCTGATCACTTTACTGGTATCGTCAGCACGAAATTTATGCCCACCAGTAGTTTCTAGCTCGGCAAACTTGGTACTATCATCTAGCCGTAGATTATGACCACTAATAGTATTGAGATAAACTCCCTTTTTGACGGTTCCTTTATCTTCCTCGACAAATTGTAATTGATGCCCAACACGAGTTTTGAACGTGCGTAAGCGGACTTTGCCGCTAACTACACTGTCAGTGACTACGGTTGGTGGTGCATCAGTCCCGTTCCATACGCCACCAATCACATAAGGACGATGGATATCTCCATGCTCAAAGGCGACTAAAACTTCATCATTTACTTCTGGCAAACAGTCAAATCCTCTAGATGCGCCTGCGCCCACGCCCACGACTCTAGCCCAGTTGCTGTCGTGTGCTTCGGTTAGTGTCGGAAATTTAACTTTGACCCTTCCCCATTGTTCTGGATCATTGTTATTGGTGACTATTCCCACCAACATGGTTTGCCCTGGTTGTAGATGCGTCTTCGATGACAACATGGAGTACAAATCGCCACCACGTAGACCGCGCACACTGAAATGCGTAGTATAGTTTCCATTCTGAAATAAGTGATGAGTTTCGGTAACATAATAACTGCCGCTATAGTTACCCATGCCAGTGAGATTTATTACCTTACCTGCCCTGATCAGAGGGTTCCCAGTACCTTTTGCGTCAGCATGGACAAATTCACCACCTAGTTCATCGCATAGAGATTGAGCAATTTTGTCAGATTCAGCAGTGCTAAAGACTGGTTGATCGACAACAATCATTTTCGTGCTAGTACTAAATTTAGTACTAGCTGCACTACCTTTACCGCTAGTATTTGTGGTAATTGCTGCTTCGGTGGATGCTGTAGAGACGATCGCTTTTTTTTTCGTATAGTCCCAGCCTCTAACTTCAACAGAGCTAACTTGTTCCGCACTCGTAACACGGACGCGAAAGCTAGATAGATCTCGTAACCATGTAAGAGATAGCTCTGCACCTTTGGTAGGTTTACGAAAATTCAATTTTCCATCTTGCATATATAGCTCAAAACCATTGCGAGCCGCCCGTTCTTGCAAAAACTCCATGTTTGTTTGGTTTTCTTGGAATACATATTTATGAACGGGGGTGGTCGCTGTGACCGTACCCATCGCAATACCAGATTCACTAGCTAATTTTCTGACAATATCGCTGTCAGTCATATTTAGAAAAGATTGACTGCAACGTCCTCTATGTAAGCGATGCGAAATGTCATAGCCACGAATAATAATCGGAGCCTTGGCTTCTTCGGTAAAATCTGTTTCGATCGCGGTAATTTCACCTTCTAAGACATATGCAGTCGAGGCTGTATCAAAGTCGGGATCTCCTGTGGTGCTGGAGGTAAATCCAATTTTGATGGTTTTACCGATCGCAAATTTACTCATATGCGTCCAAGGTGCGGCGCTGCTACCAGCGAAGTAATTATTGCTAATGATCAGGGTAAACATGCCTAGTTGATGCAGACTTTCTTCGGCAGATACTTGTAAAATATCGGCCATCAAATCTTCGGAGGCGGCTGTTCCATCAATTGTGAGTGAGAATTGAGATCTATATGTTGCTGGCATTGGTAATTCTAGTTAGTAATAAAAAACGCTATTGGAAATATTTCTAAATGTCATCAACTAAATGTCATCAACTTCTTGGAGATCGATGCTTACCTTTGCTCTGACAGGTGTACCATCGGCGAGAAACATCGTAAGTTCATAGCTAATGTTGGTGACAACACATTTAAGATATTGCTCTCCCCATGCAAATACATATACAGGTGGTCTTTTTAGTGACCCTGCAATTTCTGTGGATTTAATGATCGGCGCGATTAGGGTGAGAACACTGGTTTTGGTTGCGTATTCGTAAGTATCAAACCATAAATTTGATAACTTTAAAGTTTCCGCACCTCGATTGGAATAAGAAACCTTTGGAAAACCTGCTGTGGTATATGCTGCTTCTACCTTCCAATTAACCGATCGCGCAAACGATAGGCTGCTGGGGTTAAATTGAAAATTGATGGCTTCAGCACCTGCATCGGTGGTGGTGAGGATTGCTTTAACGAGTGTCATAATCTGTTTTCCTAAAAGTTTCTAAAAAATTATCAACATGGTTGATTAAAGCTGTGAATTACCAAGGTAATCGCCCTTGATATCTAGTTCCTTGTCGTTCTTTTTCTGTTTCTAAGCGTTGCTTTAATAAAATATATATTTCTTGAGCAAGGATTTCAAGATTTTGGTCAAAGTTTTCTGCGTCCTGATTTTGATCTTGTCGAGGTTCGACAGTGACGGTTGCTTCTGGCAATGAGTCAGCGGTGATTTTACGCTGAACTGTATCGGATTGCGTGTTGGTGATTTTGTTGGGGTTTCCTTTCTGTATTCCTGTTGGTGTGATGTATAGATCTTGATCGCTGTCTGTGTAGTTTTGATCTGTCGATCGCTGAATGGTTGTTTGATAGCTAGTAGAAGTTGCTGAAGAATTGTTGGTTGACAGAGGGCTGCGATCGCTAGTTTTTTGATTGTTTAATGAGCTTGTCGATAGACTGCTAGTACTTGTAGTTGGTGGTAAGTTAGCTAATAATTCGGCGATGTTTGACCAGCCCATAGAGTTTGTCTGGTTATTGTCGGAGCTTTGCTCTGGTTTGGTCTGGATTGTTTGGGGCAGGTTATTGAAGCTATTCGGTAAATTATTAAAACTAGGAAGATCGGCTTGCGATCGCATTACTGTTTGTGATGATGCGGGGCTAGTTGTTAGTGATGATGCTAGGGGCGAGAAGTTGCCTAATGGTTCTGTCTGTGCAAGATTTTGAATGGTCTTTGGTAATCTCAGATCGGCTGTACTATCAGGATCTGTGAGCATTTGAATGACTGTGCGATTATCATTATTTGACAAACTTTCACGCTGAATATTGCGATCACCCTGCGAAACACTAGAAACATCAACTTGAGGAGATTCTACATCTGTTAAAAATTCGCGCTGAATATTGAGATCGCCTTCCACAACATTAGAAACTTCAGCATTTGTTAAAAGTTCACGTTGAATATTGCGATCGCCTTGCGAAACAGTAGAAACATCAGCTTGGCTCTGTGTATCAGTTAAAGGTTCTCTTTGAATATTGCGATCGCCTTCTGAAATATTAGAAATATCAGTTTGAGGAGATTCTACATCTGGTAAAACTTCTCGCTGAATATTGCGATCGCCCTGCGAAACATTAGAAATATCAGTTTGAGAAGATTCTACATTTGTTAGAGATTCACGTTGAATATTGCGATCGCCCTGCACAACATCAGAAATATCAGAATCGTTTAAAGATTCGCGCTGAATATTGCGATCACCTTCTGAAACATCAGAAATATTAGCTTGAGGAGATTCTACATTTGTTAAAGAATCTCGCTGAATATTGCGATCGCCCTGCACAACATTAGACACATCAGAATCAGTTAAAGAATCTCGCTGAATATTGCGATCGCCTTGTAAATTATTAG
>JAYUSC010000343.1:0-3864 GCA_043755885.1 Pseudanabaena sp.
GAGATTTTTTTCGGTGGTTTCGGGCTTTGCAGCTTCCCTAATTTCACCCCGAGTACTTCTAATTCTGATTGCTCCTTCATGCCCATTGCCCAGCAGACCCGCTCCACTGTACCTAGCAAATTTACAGCAACAGGAGTTTTGTAGCCCTTGACATTCTCAAATAGAAGCGCGGGACCCGCCGACTGTAAAAGGCGATTGCTAATCTCCGCAATTTCTAATTCAGGATCGACAAGGGCTTTAACGCGATGAAGTTGTTTACGCTCTTCGAGCAGGTTGAGAAACGATCGCAGGTCACGGGGCATAGGGTTATTTAGCTGGGCGCAGGTCGAAATATTAGCCTATTGTAACTAAATGTTACGTCATGTTTATAGAAATAGGCGCTTTCTATAATCCTAAAGTTTTGGCATATTCACAGTCAGTATTCGCGCCTTCAGTATCACCAAGTTTAGCTTTGGCTAAGCCACGATTAAAATAAGCAGGCGCACCATCGGGAACGAGTTCGATTACCTTGTCATAATCCGCGATCGCACCAGCATAGTCTTCGATCTCAGAGCGATCATAGGCGCGGTTGTAGTATGCCTCAGCATAGTTAGGATCGAGGGCGATCGCAATAGTGTAATCTGCGATCGCCCTCGCAAAATCTTCGTTTTCAGCGCGTTCAATGCCGCGATCGTTGTAGGCTTCTGCGGAGTCAAGTTTATCCGTCATTGCTTTAAAAAATAATTACTGCCGATACTTTTCTTCTAAGATACAAGGTGTGAGGTCTGTTAGATCGAATATTTTGCGCTGTCCATAACCAGTTAACTCTCCCCCGTATGAATTCCAAGCTGAAACTACCATTTCTCGATCTCTACCATAAATTTTTGCAGTTAATTAGCCCGCTACAGGCTTGGCGCGAAAGTAGTCGCTTGGTCAGCGCAAGATTTTTGGGCGGTTTGTTGGTTATTCTCATTGCAACTTTGCCTTTTTTAGAAAATGCTCAAACTGGGGTAATTGGTGCGGCTGTGGCGATCGCATGGTTGATGTTATGGCTTAGCGATCGGCGCAATGAGGCGGATCAATCAGTACCAATTTGGACAGCGATTCATTTGCCTTTGATCAGCTATTGGGCGATCGCACTTGTTGCCACGCTACTATCGCCTGTGCGGGTAGCGGCGATCGATGGCATGGTGAAGCTAACCATCTATATGCTTGCCTTCGTGTCGATGAATCGAATGATGCGCTTGGGTTGGCGATCGGTTTTCGTCGGTACATATTTGGTAACCGCCTTGGTAGTTTGTGCCTATGCGTTGCAGCAATGGTATCTCGGCGCACCCGAACTAGCCACATGGACTGATGTTACTTCCGAGACGGCGGGAACTACGCGCGTCTATAGTTTTCTGGGCAATCCGAATCTGCTGGCTGGATATCTAATCCCAGTTCTGCCACTAGGAGCGATCGCAGCCATTCATTGGCGCAGTTGGGGCATGAAAATATTGGCTGCGATCGCAGCGATATTGGGCGCATTTTGCATCACTCAGACCCAAAGCCGTGGTGGACTACTGGGATTGGCTGCTGAAGGATTCGTATTAGTGCTTCTATTAGTCTATTGGTGGGGAAAGCGTTTACCAACTTGGATTTTGCCAGTTACTTTCGGCGGCACTGCTGGTGTGATCGCTTTAGGGACGATTCTCATACCGACATTGCGTAAGCGCGTTGGTAGTATTTTTGGGACTGAAGATAGCAGTAACGCCTTTCGAGTCAATGTCTGGCAGGCTGTTCTGAATATGATCAAAGCCAAACCAATTTTAGGAATTGGACCTGGGAATAAAGCTTTTAATCTAGTTTATCCGCTCTATCAGCGATCAGGCTACAGTGCTTTAGGAACCTATTCAGTTCCTTTGGAAATAACGGTCGAGACAGGAATTATTGGCGTGATTTGCTATAGCTGGCTAATTTTCACCATCTTTCGTCAAGCATGGATTGCGCTGAATCGCTTGAGAAGCGATCGCAATGCGAGTGGTTTATGGATTATCGCGGCGGTCTCCACCATCGTCGGCATGATGGTGCATGGCTTGGTCGATACAGTTTGGTATCGACCTCAAGTGCAATTACTTTGGTGGCTTGCGATCGCAATTATCAGCAGTTTCTATATTGCTCCACTAAAAATTACTAGCTGTGAAATTTAGCGCGATCGCATCTTTGAGGCGCTGAATCACAAATGCTTTATCAAAATAGGAAAGTAAACTTCCTGCCTTTGGTCCACGTTCCTTATTTAAGAACGTGTAATAAACTGCGGCAAAAGCATCTTTTTGCGAAATTTCTACCTGCTTTGAGGTGCTAAATAGCAGGTTTTGCAACTTGTCTCCATCCCAATGATCAATGGCTTCGAGATTAGTTACTAGGGTCTCAAAATAGGTGATCTGCGCGGCGGTGAGATGGCTTGCTTTGTCGGGCATCGAGTCGAGATAGAGAACCAGTTTCTCCTCTTCATCGGCATAGTCTTGCAGCCATTTTTTGCCAACCCGAATGCGATCGCGGACTACTTCCCAGTCGCGATCGCAAAGTGGATTTGCGCTTCTAGCCACAATTTCGGCTTCGAGATCGAGGTGGGGAATTTGCAGCAGCGAAATCAGGGTACTGAAGTCAAATGCTTGATAGCCTGAAACTTGTTCCTCTGTGTTTAATTGTGAATAGATTAGCGGAACCAAGTCTTCTAGCGCCTTTTCATCTTTGTCTGTGTCAGCCTGATATTTATCAATCAAAGTATCGTAGTCACGGAAGAGGCGGGTGATGGTCTCATAGTTGGGCGAGAAGTTAATCACGCTGCGGGGCTGAGTCCGCAACATCAAGAAGCGCAATAATTCTGGTGGTAACAGATCAGCAATTTCTCTAGCACTCGAACCGACACCTTTAGAAGAACTCATCTTGGTTCCATTTACCAAAATAAATTCGTAGGGTGCGTGGGTAGGTGGATTCTTTTTGAGAACTTTGCGACAAATGGAATTGGCGACATCGCGAGAGCCGCCTTTTTGAGAATGGTCTTTACCCGCCAGTTCTATCGATACGCCAACGACTTCCCATTTGGCGACCCATTCCACTTTCCAAGGTAATTTGCCGTTGCCATCAAAGGGCGATACCCAGCCAGTATGACCGCAACCTTTGACATATTCCATCGCATTGGGCTGGCAGGTGTAGAACACTTTGCCGTCTTGGTAGTCGGTGACAACTGTAGTGGCGATTTTGCCGCAGTTTTCGCAAATAGTTTGGAAGGGATACCAATTTGAGGGGCGATCGGCTTTGCTGACTTCCTTGTAGGCTTCGCGCACGAGATGGGCATTGTTCAAGAACAAATCAATGTGATGATTCATTTTGCCTGAGCGGTAGAGATCGCGCAGGTAATAAATTTCGGGACGAACACCTAGATGCTCGAATACTTCGAGAAATTCGCCCATGAAGTACTTGGCGTAGTCGGTGGCTGTGGCTTCAGGTGAGGGGACATTGCAGAGCGGCTGTCCCAAATAAGGGGCAAATTTGGCTTGATCTAAATAATGAGGTACGGTGTCCAGCGCGTCAAAATCGTCAACGCCGTAGGTGAAGGTGACGGGTTTATCTGCGTGTTTGAGGGCGCGATAGATGGCATCGTGAATCACAACCCCGCGCAATGAGCCGACATGAACGCGCCCAGAGGGGGTTTTGGAATCGTTAACTATAATGCGATCGCTGTTTGCATCTGCTGCAATTTTATCCGCCCAAAACATAGTGGTAATTATCCGAAAGTCTTTCAAGAGTTAAGTTTGGGTGTGAATTTGTTTGTTTAGACAATTTCAAGCCTTGTCTAGTCTAACAGGAAGGACCCCAATTGTAGTGGCGCGGCGAAGCCGC
>JAYUSC010000344.1:0-3863 GCA_043755885.1 Pseudanabaena sp.
TCGGCAACTTCAGCAGTGACGGGCAAAGTAATCGGGATCGACCAAGGCAAGCCATTGGCGAGACGCATATTTAAAACTACGGACTCATAGTCAGCTTTACCTAAAAAGCCAGTCAAGGGGCTAAATCCACCGATCGCAATTAGCTCAAGATCAGACAGCGATCGCTCAGTCAATTGCACAATCGGCAAGTGGTCAGCCTTGCTATAAAAAACTTCTTTTTGGGCTTCTGTTGCAATGCGATTAATCAGTTGACCACCATGCGGTGCAATGTTTTTGAGTTGTCGAGCCATAATTTTTGAGTTAGAGATATTTCTGGAATTGTTAAGTCAATGTTAACTTTTTTTGACAACAAAATTTGCATTTGATTACCCGCAAATCTAAAAAAGATATGCACATCCCCAAGATTTTTGGAGATCGCCTGTAAAGTTGTGTTGTCAGAAGTCAAAAAATTTATTAGCGACAGGATCAAATCGTAATTTTATGGTCACAACTCCTCTCAAAATAGCTGACAAGGACTCCTTAAACACAGCAATTAGTTGCTACGGCTCTGCACGCTCCACGGTTGCAGGAAGCCCTCTCAGCGCTGACGAACTACGAAAAACTGATGCTTATTGGCGAGCTTGTAATTATCTTGCGATCGGCATGATCTATCTGCGCAACAATCCACTTGTGCGCGAACCGCTCAAGCCAGAACATATCAAAAATCGCCTGCTCGGTCATTGGGGATCAAGCCCTGGGCTGAGCTTTGTCTATACCCATCTGAATCGTTTAATTAAAAAATACGATCTGAATACGATCTTTTTGGCAGGACCTGGACATGGCGCACCAGGGATTTTAAGCCATGTATATCTGGAAGGAACCTATTCAGAGATTTATCACGATATCAGCGAAGATGAAGAGGGAATGAAACTCTTCTTCAAGCAATTTTCCTTTCCTGGTGGGATTGGCAGCCACTGTACACCTGAAACCCCAGGCTCGATCCACGAAGGCGGAGAACTCGGTTACAGCCTCTCTCATGCCTATGGAACGGTATTTGACAATCCCGATTTAATCTCTGTGGTCATGGTCGGTGATGGCGAATCGGAAACTGGTCCCTTAGCAACCGCTTGGCATTCTAACAAGTTCATCAATCCGATTCGGGATGGTGCAGTATTACCAATTTTGCATCTGAATGGCTACAAAATCAATAATCCTACAGTTCTATCTAGAATTAGTCGTCAAGAGCTGGAGAGTCTATTTATTGGCTATGGTTACCAGCCATATTTTGTGGAAGGTTCTGAGCCTGAGTCTATGCATCAAGCGATCGCAGCGACACTTGAGCATTGTATTAATGAGATTAGGCGTATCCAGCAAGAATCTCGCAGTACAGGTATTCCCACAAGAGCGAAGTTCCCGATGATCGTGTTGCGGACTCCGAAGGGCTGGACTGGTCCGAAGGAAGTGGATGGACATAAAGTGGAAGGCTTTTGGCGATCGCACCAAGTACCACTATCAGGAGTGCAAACTAATCCTGAGCATTTACAAATGCTATCGGATTGGATGCAGAGCTATAAACCTGACGAGTTATTTGATGCATCAGGCAAGCTGATTCCTGAATTAAAGGAACTTGCACCGATCGGCGATCGACGTATGAGTGCCAATCCTGTGGCTAATGGTGGATTACTACGCCATGCTTTGAGAATGCCAGATTTTCGTAAATATGGCGTAAAAATTGATAAGGCAGGGCAGAGTGAAGCTGAAAATACTAAGCCTTTAGGTGTGTTTTTGCGCGATGTGATGCGGCAAAACATGGATAACTTCCGTGTATTTGGTCCTGATGAAAATACATCGAATAAACTGCAAGCAATTTACGAAGTCAGCAAGAAGTTCTGGATTGCCGAATATCTGCCCGAAGATGCTGATGGTGGCGAACTGTCCCCTGATGGGCGGGTGATGGAAATCCTCAGCGAACATACCTTAGAAGGTTGGCTAGAAGGCTATTTGCTGACAGGGCGACATGGATTCTTTTCTACCTATGAATCTTTTGTCCATGTAATCGACTCGATGATCAACCAGCATTGTAAATGGTTGGAAATCAGTCAAAAGATTGCATGGCGATCGCCGATCGCATCTCTGAATCTTTTGATTACTTCAACCGTATGGCGACAAGACCACAATGGCTTTACCCATCAAGACCCTGGATTTCTGGATCTAGTAGTCAACAAGAGTGCAGCCGTGACCCGTATTTATTTGCCGCCCGATGTGAATACGTTGCTATCGGTGTCTGATCATTGTTTGCGTAGTACCGACTATGTGAACGTGATTGTCTGTGACAAGCAATCGCATTTGCAATATTTGAGTATGGATGAAGCAATTAAACACTGCACCAAAGGTTTAGGCATTTGGGATTGGGCAAGTAACGATCAAGGTGTGGAACCAGATGTAGTGCTGGTGGGCTGTGGTGACATTCTCACGCAGGAAGCTTTGGCTGCCACAATTCTATTATGGGAGCATTTCCCAGAGTTGAAGATTCGCTTTGTCAATGTTGTCGATTTATTCAAATTGCAGCCTGATACCGAACATCCTCACGGTTTAAGCGATCGCGATTTTGATTCGCTCTTCACCACAGATAAACCGATCATTTTCAATTTCCATGGCTATCCTTGGCTAATTCACCGTCTCGCCTATCGCCGCAACAATCACAAAAATCTGCATGTGCGCGGCTACAAGGAAAAGGGTAATATCAATACGCCTTTGGAATTGGCGATTAGTAATCAAGTTGATCGTTTTAGTCTGGCGATCGATGTGATTGACCGTGTGCCGAAGCTGCATAATATTGGCGCTCACGCGAAGCAAAATCTGCTCAACCAGCAACTTGATTGTCGTCAATATGCCTATGCCCATGGCATTGACAAGCCCGAAATTGTGAACTGGCGTTATCCCCATTAAACCAAATTCTTTTGGGCGTCGCTTCGCGCCGCCCAAAAGCTAAAGAGAGAATTATGAGCTTAAAACTATATCTACTCCGTCATGGTGAAACTGTCTATAGTCGCACTGGTGGCTATTGTGGTGAGATTGATCCTGACCTAACTGATAACGGCGAAAAAATGGCGATCGCATTTGCAAACGCGCATAATGCGATCGCATGGGAGTCGATCATCGTCAGCCCCATGAAACGCACAATCGCCACAGCGACACCTTTATGTGAAGCTGTTTGCCTCAAAATGCAACTGCACGATGGATTAAAAGAATTGCGTTATGGTAAATGGGAAGGACTAACCAATGAATTTGTCAAAGAGAACTACAGCGAAGACTATCTGCGTTGGCTAACCGAACCTGCATGGAATCCACCCACAGGCGGCGAAACAGCGGTACAGCTAGCCAGCCGAGCGTCATTAGTGGTAGCCGAAATCCAAGAAAAATATCCATCGGGCAACGTGTTAGTGGTTTCGCACAAGGCAACAATTCGCGTAATTCTCTGTAGCTTATTAGGAATCGATATGGGGCGATATCGCGATCGCATTGATGTACCAGCCGCCTCGCTAAGTATTGTGGAGTTTAATTCACTTGGTCCCAAGCTCACAGTTTTAGGCGATCGCAGTTTTATGGATGCTGACTTGCGATCGCTCTCAGGCACTTAGAAAACATGAGGAATATTGAAAGTGGGTAAAAAATTTTATTGCAAGCGATAAAAGTCTGGCAGTGTATGATTTAACGGCGTAGTTGGACAGTTTGGGGCTAAGACTAACGGTGACAGTTAAACCGAATTAGCTAAATTTCTTGTAAAACCCACATTCCGCTCTTATTTTACTGAAAAAAATATTTAGAAAGCTAATCCTTACACAGCAAGTATTTTGGGCTTTACTCCTAAAAGAATCGCTATC
>JAYUSC010000345.1:0-3861 GCA_043755885.1 Pseudanabaena sp.
GAAAGGATTATGTTTACAGGACTCGTTCAAACTATCGGCATTATTGAGCAACGCGATCGCGATCGCCTTGTGATTCATTGCCCTGATCTGGTTGCCAAGATTGCGATCGGTGATAGTGTTGCTGTGAATGGGGTATGTCTTACCGCCACATATATTTCTGATAGTAGTTTCGTGGCTGATGTCTCGCCTGAAACTCTGGGGCGCACTAATTTTGGCGATCGCAAATTAAAGTATGTCAATCTCGAAACCGCTCTAGCCGTTGGGGATAAAGTCGGCGGTCATTTTGTGTCAGGACATATTGATGGGCTGGGTAAATTATGCGATCGCGCTCTGCTTGGCAACTCATGGGAACTAAGTTTTGCAGCAATTCCTGAAGTAGCCCGTTACATCATATTTAAAGGCAGCATTGCAATTAACGGTATTAGTCTCACCATCTCCTATTGCAATGAGTCAGGCACAAATTTTCGAGTTGCCGTCATTCCCCACACCTACGACAACACAACTTTAAAAGATCTCGATATTGGTAGCTCGGTTCATCTAGAAGGCGATCTACTTGGTAAATATGTAGAGAAATTCCTCAAAGTTGATAATAATCCTACTTTTAATCACAATAGCCCTTTAATCACTCCAGAATTTCTCGTCGAAAATGGTTGGTAGTTCTTTTATTCTGCACAGCTACTCATAACCCACATTCCGCTTTTAGGCGAAGCTCTCAAATATCCAGCTTATTAATGGCTTGCTATTGAGTTAAGGTTAGACTTAATGCATAAAGCCCGATCGCAAATATCACCCATGAATATTAAAGTCAAGCTTCGTCGCCAAACATCGCGTACTAGCGCACCCAGTTATCAAACTTATGAACTCGAAGCCGATTGCGATCGCACTACAGTACTTGATGCATTAATCAGAATCCAGAGCGAACAGGATGGCTCCATCGGCTTTCGGCGCAACTGTCGCAATGCTATTTGTGGATCTTGCTCAATGCGAATTAATGGGCGATCGGGCTTAGCTTGTCAGAAACATATCAGCGAAGTGATGGGCGATCGCGATACCGAACTAGTCATCGAACCGATGCAAAATCTACCCGTGATCAAGGACTTGATCGTTGACATGACTAAGTTTTGGGACAATCTCGCTAAAGTCGATCCCTATGTCTCCACTGCATCACGGCAAATCAGCAATACCGAATTTCTGCAAACTCCTGAACAACGAGCTAAACTTCAAGCCGCCGCTAATTGCATACTTTGCGGTTCTTGTTATTCTGAATGTAATGCTGCCGCAGTTAGCGATCGCTTTGTTGGTCCCCATGCATTAGCCAAAGCATACCGAGTCATGGCAGACAATCGCGATGATCGCACCGAGGAGCGAGTAGAGAAATATAACGAATCAGGATTTGTTTGGGA
Organism: Pseudanabaena sp.; assembly: GCA_043755885.1. Taxonomy (GTDB): domain Bacteria; phylum Cyanobacteriota; class Cyanobacteriia; order Pseudanabaenales; family Pseudanabaenaceae; genus Pseudanabaena. The sequence goes on from JAYUSC010000345.1 coordinate 1,404, forward strand.
CTGTACGCGCTGCTATAACTGCAATGAAGTCTGTCCAGTCGAAGTACAACCTCTAGATCGGATTTCGCAAATCAAACATGAGATCCTTGCTAATCCAAATTTACCAGAATCCACCGCTCAGCGTCATCGTCACGCGATGGTTGAGCTTGTCAAAGAAGATGGCTGGATTGATGAAAGTAAATTTGGTGTGCGCGTAGTTGGTGATAACTTCCGAGATATCAAAGGATTGTTAAGTATCTTTCCGCTCGGTATCCGCATGGTTTTGCATGGCAAAATGCCCTATCCTTGGGAGTTTCAGAAGTCAGAAGGAGCCGTTGAAGCTAAAGCTTTAATTGAGGCGATCGCTGCTGCGAAACGCGATCGTGAAAGCTAAAAACAAAACTATCTTTGAGAAAGGGTTCGCTATGCGAACCCTTTCTCAAAGATAGTTTTGCAATTTAGTTAAGGGTCAAGCTGAGACTGCGCGACAAATAGCTATAAACATGATGCTTTCCAACATTTCTGAAGAATTGGTTGCCCAATTTACGGGACTAACGCTCAAACAAGTCCAAAAACTGCAAAAACTTTCTGCAAAACAGCCCAATTCTCCGAAATCAACGAGACAAAAGCGATCGCAAAAATCTTAATTGCAGAGTAATTTGCTGCACTATAAAGTTGAACTTATGAAGGATTGGTAATCGCTAAGGTTAAAATAAAATCAGTTCTATGGAGGCTAATATATGCCAGCTACATTAGTACTTAAGCGTCTTTTCACCGTCAAAGAATATTATCAGATGGCTGAATCTGGAATAATTGCTAATGGTGAGCGTGTGGAATTAATTCGTGGAGAAATAATTAAAATGTCACCGATTGGTAGAAGACACGCAGCTTGTGTGGATTTTTGTAACTATATACTAGCCCACAAGCTAGGTACAGGGGTTATAATTCGCGTTCAAAATCCTTTGTCTTTAGATAATACATCTGAGCCAGAGCCTGATTTAATGATACTAAGGTATAGAGATGATTTCTACAGATCTGGACATCCACATCCTAGCGATGTATTGCTATTAATCGAGGTTGCGGATAGTACGATTGATAGCGATCGCAGTTTGAAAATCCCTGTCTATGCTGAAGATGGGATTACAGAAGTTTGGTTGGTTGATATTAATGGTGATTGTATAGAAGTTTATCGCCATCCCACAGCGAATGGTTATCAAGAGATTCTTAAATTCTATCGTGGTCAAAATCTATCTATTCTCGCTTTTCCTGATCTAAGTATTGCTGTCGATGAAATCTTGGGATAGAAAGATAGTCGTTGTCACAGGTATTGGGATGATCACTGCGATCGCGACTGATCGCGAACATACTTGGCAAGGACTTTTAGAGGGTAAGTCAGGGATTAAGTTTGATCAGCAAATTCAACTTCCTGTTGCGAGAATTAATGATTTAGAAGATGCTCATTTATCGCGATCGCAAAATTTATTAGAAAAAGCGACTTTAGAGGCGATTGCAGATGCAAGTTTAGAAATTCCATTACCTAACTGCGGTGTTGTCATTGGTTCTAGTCGGAGTAATCAAAGAGAATTAGAATTACTGCTAGATGCACCTGAACAAGGCTTAATGGAGAATCAATGGTGGCAATGTCAGCCAGCGAATTTGTCAGCCAAAATTGCGAACTTATTGCAAACTCAATCGCCAGTACTTGCACCGATGGCAGCCTGTGCCACCGCAAACTGGGCGATCGCGCAAGCTTTGGAATTAATCCGTTCAGGACAATGCGAAATTGCGATCGCAGGTGCAACTGATGCGGCGATTACACCATTAACGATCGCAGGATTTCAAAAAATTAATGTGTTAGCCAAATCAGGTGTATATCCATTTAGCCAAGAGCGCGAAGGTTTTGCCCTAGGCGAAGGTGCGGCGGTGCTAGTGCTGGAGTCATTGGATTCGGCAAGGCGGCGGGGTTGTCAAATTTATGGCAGGGTTTTGGGCTGGGGAATTACAAATGATGCTTATCATGCCACTAGTCCTAATCCTGACAACAAAATGGCGGCGATCGCAATTAAAGATTGTCTGCTGCGATCGCAAATTAATGCTGCGGATATTGGTTATATTAATATGCATGGCACGGCGACGCAAATGAATGATGCTCGTGAAGCAGAATTAATTCAAAGCATTTTTCCTGCGAGTAAGGTTAGTGCGACTAAAGGAGCTACAGGGCATACGCTGGGAGCCACAGGAATGATCGAGGCAGCATTCTGTCTATTAGCTTTGCGCGATCGCATTTTGCCGCCGACTGTGGGAATGAAGACACCTGATTTTGATCTAAAAATTATTCAACAAGCTTTGCGATCGCATGATCTTCAATATGCGCTTAATTTCAGCTTTGGCTTTGGTGGACAAAATGCGATCGTCGCCTTCGGTCAAAATTTATGGAGATGACGCTTTGCGTCGCGCGTCATCGGCAGTTGCGATCGCG
>JAYUSC010000346.1:0-3859 GCA_043755885.1 Pseudanabaena sp.
GGCGGTGCAAAGCACCGCCTTTCTCTTTAGGATGGGTCACCCATTAGCATGATTGTCTAGAGATAGAACCTCTTTAAAATCGCAAGAACCTATTCTGAGTAAGAGTTTGAGTATCTTTTAAGCTAAAGGGAACCATGGGAACAATGCCCATTCTCTCCAGTCAAAATAGGCATGACTCACAACAAATCAATGCAGGAACTCAAAGCCATGAAATCTCTTACAAAAATCTCTTTAGGTATTGCGATCGCTACTTCTGTTCTTACCTCTTTTAGTGCGATCGCCTCCGCCGAAGAAGTAACATTACCAGGTAGCTATGTGGGTGCTGGGATCTCGCTCCAAAGCTTTGCCACAAATCCTTCTGTAATTGGCGCAAACTTAACAGGTCGCTATAAATTTGATGGTGTGCCAATTTCAGCGAGAAGTTCCGTTCTGTTTGGAAATGGTGGTACTTCAGTTGTCCCTACGGTTTCCTATGACTTGCCAATAGGCGATCGCACTAATGTTTATCTTGGAGCTGGTGCGTCGTTTAAAGTTGGTGGAAATGGTAGCTTGACAGGCGATCAAACTGCTTTCGCTTTGCAACCTGGGGTAGAAGTTAGCATCAACAAGCAAGTTCTACTTTACAGCAATGCTGTAATTCCATTTAATGGTCAGAGTAACGGCTCGGCTGGCACTTCGCTCCAAGCAGGTGTAGGCGTTCAATTCTAAAAACAAAAAAAGCGGCAGCGCTTTGCGCTGCCGCTTTTTTTGTTTGTGAAAGAAGTTGCTTTGCAACTTCTTTTTTTATGCTTCCCAAAAGCGACAACCTTGACATGGACCAAGAGGGTTGACCGCACAACGAATTATTTCTGAACCAGCATTATATCGACAATTACTATCTCCAATCACCCAACGTCCATTGCTTAGGCTTCTCTCCAAATTTTCTGGTACAGGCTGGACATAAACTAAAACTCTAAATAAGTTGTATTTACCCCTCCGAAACTGATATCGATGACGGCGTTCTAAGATCGTGTAAGTTTTACCTTCCAAATCGATATGATCACCAGGCTGGGGAGTCCAATCTAGGTATATTTTGCCCAAAGTGCTTTCAGAATGAATAGTACAAACCTCTGTCGGCACTGACAATATTTCCATAGAACTAATTATTTAAACTATATTTGATTTGGTTGAACTCAATTTATTGTAAACCCCAAAACTAAAGTATGAGAGCTTTTATTTGGCAATGGCTATCATTTTTAAAGGGTTAAAGACTTGGCGCTATAATATTTTTGCCGTAACCCAAGCTTTATTCCGATGCTCCGCCTAATTACTTTGAAAAACCACAGGGTCTCTCGGTATCGCTTGTATTTACCGATCAAGCGAAGGTTCCACTCCGCAAGGAGGGAACCTTTCAAGTTTGGGTAATGAGCTGTACTTCATGCGACTTGATAATTGAAATTGAAAGTCGCCCATTCTTGAACATCCAGCATCCATGTGTCATTGATGTTAGCGATATTACCGAAAACTGAAGGCTTACCTGCGCGATCAAGATCATCTAGTAGAGATTCGGCGACTTGGAGGGGATTGGGAGTAGAAATTAATCCATTTAGAGAAGAAGCTTGGTGCTGGGAAGATTCGAGGATTTTAGCAACTTGCAAAAGTGGCGATCGGCTAATCACCACGTAAACATCAAACATGCCTTTAGGAGCAGAGACAGCCCAATTCATTGGCGCTTTGGGATAGGGAATTGTGAGGGTTCCTGATGGTGGAATCATACCATCGTTGGCGTAGGGAGTGGAAATAAAGTTGAGTGTGAGAATCTTGCTGCGCGGATCGAGGCAAAAAATTCGCATATAGAGAGCGCGATCGCTAAAGTTTTCGATTTGACATTCGAGGCGATCGCCGATATTGATCGATTTAGTCCGAAATGTATTGCTGGTTGCATTTGCAGGAATTAGAGCCGCCCGCGCCGCAGATTTGCTCGCCACGGTGACAGAGCGCTCATCGACACCGATTATCGCTTTGAGGGTGACGCGCACATCGAGATGGGTTGCAGCTTGATTTTCGGTCGTGCGGATTAGTTTAGCGGCGAAAAGACTTTCAAGAAATGGCTGCAAGCGTTTAATCGCCACACCTACCGACTCACCAACGGAACCGAACGAGCCAAGAATCGGTGTATGTCCAACCGTAAATAAACCATAGCTTGCTGACTGCACTCCAAATAGACAATCAGCGCATTGTTCATTGGCATTTACGCCAAACATATTCGGTAAAGTCGAGAAGGCACTGGTGGCATCTACGCGCTCAATTTTGCTCAAGTCGATATCAAGGGCGATCGCTAATTTGAGATTGCGCGAAATCGCTCGGATTGCTTCCTGAAGTAATTGCCCTGTTTCTAATTTGGGATTGAGGCTGCGATCGGTTAGAACTTCAACTTTGCCATTAAATCCATTGCGCGATTTCAGTTGAACCGTGGCTTGTGGGATAGCTGAAATCGATTTGAGAACAGGCTCTGTTTCGGACTCATTTACAATTTTAGGAGCAGCAGCCACCACATTCAAAATTGCCCCAGCCGCGTAGTTACTCAAAACTGCGATCGGTAAACCTGCGAGATAGACATCCGCCGTATGCCGATCGCTGCTGCTGTTAATAATCACACCATCAGCCCCACAGTCAGGAATTGGCAACATCTCCGCAAAGGTGCTAGTTGCGATCGCCTTTTGTTTCGCCGCCTCAACTTCCCACATATTTGTAACTTGCTTCTCAATCGTGAGGTCGTCATTGTGCAGAGCGCGGCGATCGAGGGTAGTGGCAAGGTCACTCATCACGACATTGATCTTTGTCGCAGGAACGATCTGCCAGAGTTGCTGCACTAGGGCGTAGGTAAACGCGCCACTACTAAAGCCCGACCATTGAGCATCAGCACAAAGCATATCGCCCGATGCGGCGCGGAGGGTTGTGCCAATTAGTTTTTGATCAATGGGTGGCTCGCTCGGATCACTGACAGTCGGCGGTTGCCAGTTTTTCAGTCCAACTCGCGATCGCAAACGGAAATTACCAATTGCCGAGACATTAGGATAGTAATAACCTGCATCGATGATATTCAAAATCCGATCGGTGGCAATCGTTTGTAGCCAGCCTTGCCATTCTTGTTCGGTAATGTCTCGCAGATTTTCCAGATTTTGCGGCAAGCCACCATCGACAGGCACAAGCGTATTGTAATTACCGAGACGCGAACCATGTCCGCTAAAGTGAACAATCACCAAATCATCGGGCAGAGTCTGAGCTGCTAAATGCGTTGCGATCGCATCGGCGATATTACTGCGCGTCGCATCGAGATCGGTCAGCGTCACAATATCTTGGGGCGCAAAGCCAAAGCGATGAATTAGTAATTCTTTTTGTAACTCCACGTCATTGACGCAGCCATGCAAAGGCAACCATCCATTTGCTGTGGCTGACAATAAATTCTGAGTGTCTTCTTTAGCGTCATATTGATTAATCCCGATCAATAGCGCTCGTTTACGTTGGGTTGATGTTGCCGTTTGCCGCACATACTGCTCTGCGGCAAACGCCACGCGATCGCGGGTGAGAAATTGCCACCCGATCAGACTAGTCAGTCCTGATTGTAAGAATTGTCGCCGCCCAATTCCCATATTTCTGCCGTGATTTCCGTTGTTTTTTTGCGATCGCACCTTTAATTAAAGCCGATTCAAGTCAACTCTTTTCAGTTATTTTGTAGGATTTTTAGCTGGATTTTTTCAATAAGTAGAATTACTCAACCCAAAAAAAGAAGATCAGATGCGAAGCATCTGATCTTCTTTACTTTCTGCCATTGGTTGCCCATCACCACTAGAACAGATAAGGAATGAAAATTAAATAA
>JAYUSC010000347.1:0-9225 GCA_043755885.1 Pseudanabaena sp.
GGTCCCGCAGGTGCGGGCAAATCCACAGTTACCAAACAGGTTGCTAACAAATTAGGCTTATTGTTTTTAGATACTGGTGCAATGTATCGTAGCGTTACCCTTGCGGTGTTGCGAGAAGGCATTGATTTAAGAGATCAAGACAAGGTGCAAGCGATCGCAGCCGAATCAAAAATCCAACTATTTGCGAATCCGCTCGCAGGTAAGCCCATGCAAGTCTTGCTCAATGGCGAAGATATCACCACCGAGATTCGGACACCTGAAGTCACCGCAAATGTGTCAGCGATTGCAGCCCAAGCTGCTGTGCGGGAAATTTTGGTCAAGCAACAACAACTGATCGGGCAGACAGGCGGTGTGGTCATGGAAGGGCGCGACATTGGCACTCATGTATTTCCTGATGCTGAAGTAAAAATCTTTTTGACTGCCTCGGCAGAAGAGCGAGCCAAACGCCGTCAAGCCGATCTGATCGCGCAAGGCCAAGTTGCACCCGATCTCGCCACCCTTGAGCAAGAAATCGAAGAACGCGATCGCAAAGACTCCACCCGCGACCATGCGCCTCTAATTCAGGCTGAAGATGCAACTTTAGTCAATACAGATGGTCTATCTATAGAAGAAGTGGTCGCAGCCATTGTAAATTTGTATGAACAAAAGGTTCAAAACCAATGACGTTCCCACTCTCAAAATCAGCGATCGCTAAGTTATTATTAGTCGCCATCCCCATATTTGCGATCGGTACTAGCTCATTGCCATCGACTCAAGCCCAAACTAACTCCGCCTTGACCATCCGTGCTGATGTCCAAGAGGCAAATTCGCTCACAGGTGTGGTCACCGCCACGGGCAACGTCAAAATGAGTTATCCCGCCCGACAGATTGATGCGGTAGCCGAGCAAGCACAGTATTTTTCTAAGGAGCAGCGCGTAGTTTTGACAGGCAATGTGACTGTCACCCAAGAAGGTGTGAATAGTATCAAAGCGCAAACGATTACCTATCTCGTCACCGAAGGGAAATTTGTCGCCGCCCCTGCGAATAACCAACAGGTCGAAACAATTTATGTAGTCCCAGATCGCGATGCTGTTAGCACCCCTGCAACTTCAGCTACTCCAGTAACCCAAATCAAGCCTGCCTTTAAAAAACAGCAAGTCAGTCCACCAACATCGACCAACTCCCCCGACAAAGCACAACCAACACCACAGGAAATTATTCCTGATGGCAAGTAGGATTAATTACCAACCAACTATCAACTGAGTAATGCAAATCTCCCTCGACAACGTTAGTAAAAACTACAGTGGTAGACAAGTCGTTCAGCAAGTGAGCCTCACCGTTAAGCAGGGGGAAATTGTTGGCTTGCTAGGTCCGAATGGTGCTGGCAAGACCACTTCGTTTTATATGGCAACAGGACTAATTCAGCCTGATAGCGGTAGCGTCTGGCTCGATAAACAGGATATTACCCGTTTGCCAATTCATAAACGGGCGCGAATGGGTATGGCATATCTGGCTCAAGAAGCGACCATTTTTCGCCAGTTATCGGTGCGTGATAATCTGCTACTCGTAATGCAGCAAACTAATGTCCCCAGGCAATTACAGATTCATCGACTGCGGACTTTGTTAGAAGAGTTTCGGTTGACCAAAATCGCTGACACGATGGGAATCCAAGTATCTGGCGGCGAACGTCGGCGTACTGAAATCGCTAGAGCTTTGGCGGTGGGGCTAGAAGGACCCAAGTTTATCTTGCTGGATGAACCTTTTGCGGGCATCGATCCGATCGCGGTTAGTGAAATTCAGACCATCATTAAAAACTTACGCGATCGCAATATGGGTGTGTTAATCACCGACCATAATGTTCGCGAAACCTTAACTATCACCGATCGCGCTTATATTATGCGTGAAGGTGAAGTTTTTGCTGACGGTTCTAGCCGAGAATTAGCCGATGATCCTGATGTCCGCAAATATTATCTCGGCGAAAAATTTCATTTTTGATGAATATTCCAAAAACCTGTAATCTAAATGGCAACCTTACAAACGACTCAACCAAGGAAAAAAGTTACAAACGTGTCGCTAGGATGGCTACCGAAATTGTCGATCATGGATCGCTATTTGTTCACGCAGATGCTGTCCCCATTTTTGTTTGGGGTGGGCGCATTTTCGTCGGTGATTTTAGCGATCGGCTCACTGTTTGAACTGATTCGCCTGATTACTGATGCGGGATTAAGCGTTTTAACTGCGTTTCAGATTTTTGGCTACCAGATCCCAGGCTTCATGGTCTACTCCTTCCCGATGTCAATGCTGCTTGCGACATTGCTCGCCTACAGCCGCATGTCTGGCGATGGCGAAACCACAGCTTTACGCAGTTGTGGGGTCAGTGCTTACCGTTTAGTGATACCTGCGCTGGTGTTGAGCCTATTTGTCACGGGCATGACCTATGTATTTAATGAAGCGATCGTCCCTGCGGCAAACTGGCAATCGCGCAGTACGTTGAGGGCGGCGCTCAACCAAGAAAATGTGCAGTTTAAAAGCCAAGATATTTTTTATCAGCAATATGGTGAAGTGCCGCAAGAAAATGGCACTACTAAACAAGGCTTGGTGCGGAGTTTTTATGCGCGGAGCTTTGATGGCAAAGAGATGCGCGGCTTAACTGTTTTAGACTTTTCGCAAGGACAGCTTCAACAAATTCTTGCCGCCGAGTCCGCAGTCTGGATTCCTGAGCAAAGTGTCTGGAAGTTTAGCAAAGGTACGACCTATCTGGTGGGGCCAGATGGCAACTATCGCAGCATTCTCCGTTTTGATGATCAAAATCTGAAATTGCCTCGCGCTCCCCTTGATGTCGCTCAAGAGCAGCGCAGTGCTGAAGAAATGAATATTGCCGATATTCGTCGCAATATTGACTTGCTCAGGCAGTCTGGCAATAGCAAAGAAGTCCGTAAGCTCGAAGTCAGACTTGAACAAAAATATGCGCTGCCGTTTATCTGTGTAGTCTTTGCGATCGTGGGTTCATCTCTAGGGATGCGTCCTCAGCGGACTGGTGCGGCGATCGGGTTTGGATTGAGTGTATTAATTATTTTCGGCTATTATTTACTGCTATTTATTTGCGGCGCTCTCGGTCAAGTCGAGTTTCTGTCGCCGATCGCAGCAGCATGGATGCCTAATTTAATTGGGATTACGGCTGGGATGATTATCCTAACTCGCGTTACATAAAACAAGACTGCGTTAGCTCAGACTCCAAAAGATGAAGAAATCCGTGAGCTTTTGGTTGCTGGGGGCTGATTTCTATGGCTTTGTGCCAAGCCGCGATCGCAAGATTAAACTCTCCTTGTAACGCCAAAATCTGTCCCGCAAAGACGTGGAAATCAGCATTGCGGGAATATATTGCGATCGCATGTTGGTTTTGAGCAATTGCTTTGACGAGATCGCCTGATTTGAAAGACTGAATCGCAGCTCGGTGATGGCAGAGCGCCAAATCATGCAGACAAATTAAAGGGGCAAGATCGACACTACAACGGCGACAGCAAGTAGATGAGATTACAGGAGGATCTTCGTTTATTCTGGATGGGCGGTAGATGGCTCGACAAACGGGGCATTTCATTTTGTTTAAGATTAATTACAAACCTCAATTTGTAAGGTTGCGCCCCGCAGGGTCGCAACCTTACAAATTGAGTTAGGGTTCTTTGGTTGTCGAGTAGTAAAGGAAATCAGCTAGTTCTTCTTGAAGTTGCGTGATCGTCGTTGATTCTTCGTCTGCGATCGCATCATCTAAGCGATCGAGCAGATCTTGTAATTCATCTGCTTGCTCGTCTTCGAGGGTATCTAATAGCTTTTGTCCCTGCTCAAGCAGTTTTTCCAATTCAGGATCGAGGTCGATAAACACCTGATTTGCACCTGCAATATCTTCGGCAAATAGAGAATCTAAATAATCCTTGGCTTGGTTGAGATCGTGGCTAGAAAGTTTCTGCACACCTGCGGCTCTCTCTACCACCAATTTCGCCTGTTGTCCCTTTCCTTTTTCCGTCGTAGTGACCGTGAGGATACCGTTGAGGTCGAAGTCAAAATGGACTTCGATTTTAATACTACCTGCTGGTTTAGCTGGGATGTCTTCGATTTTATAAGAACCCAGTGGTACATTTTCTTCAGCGATTTGATTTTCGCCTTGAAAGACATCGATCTTCACCACAGATTGATTGTCGGAGGTCGTGGAATAGACTTGGGAACGGGAAACAGGGACAACACTGTTGCGGGGAATAATCACGCTAAAAAATCCTGGCATCATCCCCATCGGGGTCATGGCGACGGTCGCAATGCCCAGAGAGTGAGGGATCACATCCACCAAAATTGCCTCTACATCCTCGCCGACCAACACTCCTGCTTGCAGAGCCGCGCCTAAGGCGACACAGAGATCGGGCTGAATTCCATCCACAGGCTTTTGCTGTAGGTGTGCTTCCACCATCTCCTGCACGAGAGGAACACGGGTAGAGCCACCGACTAAAACAACGCGATCGATGTCGTCAGGAACTGAGTCAGCATCTGCAAGCGCTCGATCGATCGCTTCTAAAGTCTCTTTTACTAATGGGCGAATCAGATCTTCAAAATCAGCGCGAGACATTTCGGTTTCTAGATGTAATGCAGTCTTGCCTTTAGTCCCCAAAAAGGCTTCCCTAACTGTTGCAAAGGAGTGGGAACTTAGCTCCATCTTAATTGCTTCGGCAGCTTGGAGCAGTCTCGCCTGAGTAGACGGATCATCAGGCACGCTCACCCCATGAGTCCTGCGGAACATGTCGGCTAAGTGTAGTTGCAGTCTGCGATCAAAATCGTCGCCACCTAAGCGGTTGTTGCCGTGACTGGACAGGACTTCTGTGACTGCGCCTGTGATCTCAACCACCGACACGTCAAACGTACCACCGCCGAGGTCATATACCAGCAACCTCTCGGTTTCTTCCGATCGCACATCGTAGGCGAGCGCGGCGGCGGTGGGTTCATTAATGATTTGCAGTACCTCAAAGCCCGCGATTTCGCCCGCAGTTTTGGTCGCTTGCCTTTGAGCATCGGTGAAGTAGGCGGGAACGGTAATTACCGCTTTGGTGACTTCTTCGCCTAAAGCGATTTCGGCACGTTGCTTTAGCGATCGCAAAATCATCGCCGAGATTTCATGGGGTAAATAGTCTTTTGTTTCTTCTGAACCACCACCCACAGGCAATGTCGTTTTGTGGTCAGTCCCCATCCAGCGCTTGATCGATCGCACGGTACGTTCGGGGGCGGCGGCGTACTGCCGTAGGGCTTCTCGTCCTACCAAAAGTTTGCCTGTATCGCTAAATCCCACACAGGATGGCAACATCAGATTGCCATCTGCGTCGGGTAAAATTCTCGCTTGTCCATTCTCGACGATTGCTACTTCTGAATTCGTCGTTCCCAAATCAATGCCGACGGTTCTGCCCATTATTTTTACCTCTTAATGTCTCTTACTTTAGTAATCATATTGTGGGCGCTTCGCGCCCACAATATGATTTTTTACTTTGCGGCGACGATTACTTGTGCTTCTCGCAGGACTTGATCCCCGCACATATATCCTCGCACCACCTCTTTGATGATCGTGTTTTCTGGGAATTCTGTCGTTACCTGACGACCGACCGCATACATGATTTTCGGATCGAAAGGCTTGGCAAGGGCGGGGATTGGCAATACTTGGCGTTGGCGTAACACATCAAGTAGCGATCGCCGAATTAGCTCGACTCCTTGCTGGTCACTGACTAAAATCTCACGAATCGAGGATGAAGACAAGCTCTTGGCGGAATCGGGAGTTGCACCTGTTAACTTTTGCCATAAAGTTTGCCATAAAGTTTGGGGGGGATTTGCCGAATCTGTTTGAGCGAGATCTAGCTCGGCGATCTGCGCTTGCCAATGGTTGCAAGCATGATCCAGCGCATCGACGACCCCAATCAAATCGCGCCACAGCGTTTTGCGATCGGCTGGCGACATTTCCTGATGCTGTGCGATCGCAAGTTGTTGTTGCAGAGATGCTTTGTCTGACTGGATCTCTGTCAATGCGTTTTGGAGGGTGTTAGATGCTCCTTGAAAAAGTTTCCCCTGCTGTTTTACCTCATGTCGCAGTGCGATCCATTCCGCCACCATTTGATATGGGTCAAATTCTGTGACTGATGCGGGAGGTTCTCCTAAATATTCTGGTAACGGTGGTGGAGTCTCGATGGCTGTGAGAAATTTCTCAAATAGCGCTTGTTGATCGCTCATGTTCGATTGATTATTTAATTATGGCTATTGTATGGCGGGCAAAGCCCGCCATACAATGTTTCGGTTTTGTGTGGCTCAAAATGTGGCTCGGATTAATTCATCTAAACTTATTTCTAAGCGATCGCGTACATTCTGCCTTAACCCCTCTAAATCAGCAGGGTTGAGTGTCGCTTCCAACGGGCGAGCCATAAAAAAGAAATCATCAGCTTGCGACGATTCTCCTTTACGAATCGACTCGTAGGCTGAACGAACAGCTTTAAATTCGTCAGGATGGCTGTGGGCAGGGAATTCTTTTAATTTGGCATGGTAGGCGGCTTTAATTTCGGTGGGAGTGGCGGTGGGCGAAACACCAAGGCGGTCGTGGGAAGAAGTCATGGCTATATTTTATCGATGTTGGATTTATTACCCAAACCCGTAAAGTTGCGCCCCTGCGGGGCGCAACTTTACGGGTTTCTCTACCTGCGTCCGCGCTTTGAGGACTTTTTAGGAATTAAGGAAAAGCCTTTGAAAGGATCGTCATCGTCATCGTCATCGTCATCATCAAAATCAGGAAAATCAGGCATGTTATTCATCATCATTTTCTTCATTTGCGGAAGCATTTTCTTTAACTCTGCTGGAGGCACTTTGTTCCCAAACATGTTGCGGATCATCGCATCTAGCATATCGTCTAAATCTTCCATATCGAGATCCTCAAGACTCTCAGGTGATGGGAGAAACTGCTGGATTTCTTGAGCGCCGATGAAAGCCTCTTCCTCTCGAAATGCTTGCAACGCTTTGGCATCTTGTAAACGCCGCGCCATCTCAAATCCTTGTTGCCGCAACTCCTCATATTTTTGAGGATGACCAGCATAAGTTGTGGCTTTGGCAAGCAGCAGGAGCGGGTTTTGCGGTTCGCGATTCAGAGCTTCGTCGATCATGGAGCGCAATACGGTGTTCTGCATAAAGTCCGCATAGCGACGCAATTGAAACTGAATCAGAGCCAGATCATTGCTGGGTTGAGGTCGGGTGCTGAGGTAATCTTGGAAAGGAATTTGCAGCTTTTTGGGGTCGCGCTCTTTGAGCGCGAGGATCACCAGATGCGCTTCTCTAGCGGCGGGCTGTTCAGCGCCCAGATCAAATAGCTTCAGCATATATTGGGTGGTCAGCGCCGCAATCCCCTTGTCGCGCTTGGCAAAAAGCTGGATGCAAAGTGCGATCGCAAGCGATGTTGGTACTCGATCTTGAGTCGATAAACTTTGTAGTAGCGCCTCCCATTTTTTAGTAGCTTGAGGCTGGTTGAGGATCATCTTATCGCCTGTCTTGGTCTCACCTTGAGCCGACGCCACAAAAATCTGACAAGCCCGCATCGCAGGGTCGCGATCGCTACCATCCTTGACTAAAGCGCGAAAGAATTGATAGCTGCGGGTAGACAGAGCATCAACCCAAGGCAAAACTTCCACTTCAGTTTCAGGGCTGAGATCGCCAAAATTCTTACCAAAACGGCGACGGATCTCGCTGGCTTTTTCAGATTTGCCCAAATCTTTCCAAGTTCTGATTAACGCTCTATACACTTCCTCAGAGCGGCATCCTTCCTCTAATGCTTCGGTGAGCATTTGAGTTCCCTTGTCAAAATTATCTTCGGACAATGCAACTAGCCCATATCTTCCTTTGACTTCAGGAGATTCTCGCCAAATCCGCTCGGCAGATTGGAGCGCTCCTATGGCAGTTCGTGGTCGCTCCATCGCCATCCATGTATCTGCTAAGCGGCAATGTGCATAGGCTAGGGTGGTTTTACGACGGGGTTCTGACCAGTCTTGAGGATGCTGCTTAATCTCTTGCTCCAGCCATCTGATCATCTTGGTGATTAACTGCTGTAGCTCTTGGTAGTCTTCATTTAGATCCAGAACCTTCATCAGATTCAGAGCTAGTTGGGGTTGAAAGGGCTGCTCTCGATGGGCTAGCTGCAAAAATGTCGCAGCACAATTCATTTCTCCTTGAGCTATTGACTGTTGCCCTGCCATCATTAACATGGTGGGGCGTATAGCATTCAACTCTGGGAATTGTTTAGAATGTCGATCAATTTTCAGCAACGCATGAGCAGCGTTGTGCGGATCATCTGCATCAATCAGTTCGAGCATACCCAAAACGGTCGCTATCTCTATAGAAGCTTGATCATTTTGACTCAATGAAATGACTCTCATGGAAGGTTGTCCAGTTTGACACTTTTGCCAGAGGGCTAATCGCGTTAGCATCGGATGCCTGAGATAGGTTGGGTTCCCAAATGGAAAGCCACCCATAGCTAAACTGTGTAGTCCCAGTTTCCTCGCTGCGGCTTCCCAATTTTCTAAGATTTGGAGTGTGTAAACTTGCCAAATATCGGGGCGATCGCTAGCTGTTAGAGAGGACTTGAGTTTGTCAAATGACAATAATGCTGCTTCGGGCTGTCCAGATTTCAACGCTAAGACACCACGTATCCATTGCTGCTGGGCGACTAGAAACCGCTTAGTCTTTTTGCTCAATAACTGCTCGACTGTTGCGGCGTCTCCTTTGAGGAATAAGAGTTTGGCATAACAAATGCTGTACTTATTGGGTAAACTGCCATCGTCAAAAGCACCACTAATCAAAGCGATCGCAAGATCAAGCTGATCTTTGGCGAGCAGACATTTGGCGAGCCAATAGTGCGTTTCTCCGACCAGACCCAATTGCAAAGCTCGTTGCAATGAGGTTTCTGCTTGTTTGAGTTGTCCCTTTTGTAAGTCTTCTTTGCCTAGAAGCAACCAAATTTCCGCCTCAGAAGGGGTAATCTTTAAATCAGGTTGCGATCGCAGCGCCTTTTGAAGTTTTTCTAAAGCTTGACGATACTTTTTTTGGCTCAACAGCGATTGAAGTTGGGTCTGCAAACCATCCTGAAGCGAGGATTTTTCGGTTGTCTGAACTGGTTGCTTAGCCACAGATATTTCTCCACACGAACAATCTCATAAAGAACCGATTTTAGTGGCGCGGCAAAGCCGCGCC
>JAYUSC010000348.1:0-9212 GCA_043755885.1 Pseudanabaena sp.
TACCTCTAAAGCCTTCTCTGAATTCCTCTTTTGGCTTATGGGAAGTCAAGTCTAAGAGTGCTTATGAAGAATTACTCAAGCATAAAGTGATACCTAAAGATGTAAGCCCAGAATATCAGCGTGAATTGATTGACAAATGGGGACTAACTTCTAGGCATCTTGGCTTTTGGAGTGGCGCTAATGTTCAAACAGGAAAGATGAAACCTGCTCCTTCTATCAACAAATTAAAAGCTGCTGTGGCCAGTCATCAACAAGAATTACTGCTATACAATCAAACAGCCGATGAAGTCGATCGCTATCCAGCACTATATGAACCACTAAAACAGTGGGCGAGAAATCTGCATGAAGTTGGAGTTGCTAATTTGGTAACGATGATCCCTGTGCCTGAACTATATGATGATGGATCTGGTAAAGGTCGGTCTGCGGTAGATATATGGACAGTTTTACCTAAGATGTATGATGCTGCACCCGATCGCATTGCAGAAGTAAAACGCAAAGGCGATCAAGTCTGGTCTTACAATTGTTTGATGCAAGACCCATATTCACCAAAGTGGCAAATAGATTTTGCTCCTATAAATTTCAGGATTCAATCTGGGTTTATTAGTCAGAGTCTCGGCTTGAGTGGTTTGCTGTACTGGCGGGCTGACCTATGGACGGCTGATCCTTGGACTGATGTTCAGACCTACACAAACTCTGACAATTATAAATTCTCAGGCGAAGGAATGCTAGTTTATCCAGGTAAACAAGTGGGTATTGATGGAATTGTTCCTTCAATGCGACTTAAATGGCTAAGAGAAGGGATAGAGGATTATGAATATGTGCAAATCCTCAAACGCCTTGGTCGTGGGGAATGGGCGATGGAAGTTACAAGAACAGTTGGCGCGGACTGGCGAAACTGGTCTCGCGATCCCAAGGCAGTTGAAGCTGCTAGACAAAAACTAGGCAATGAAATAAATCGACTCCATTAAATCATCTAGAGATCTTCTGGTAAACTGCAAAGGTTTGCTGAAACATATGCTCAAAAGTAAACTCGGCTTCGTAGCGTTGTCGTGCCGCTTGACCAATTTTTTCCCGCAAATGAGCATCGGTGACTAAAGAAGATAGTCGTTCTCTTAGCGCCATCACATCACTTCTTGGCACACAATAACCAGTTTCACCTTCAATTATGGCTTCAGAGGCTCCACCAACATCTGACACGACAATGGGTAAACCTGCACGCATTGCCTCCAATGTACTAAGAGGAAAGCCTTCCCAATTGGAAATTAGCGTAAAAATATGAGCCTGAGCCAGAATCTCCGCCACATCTTTCCGAAATCCTAGAAAGTTAACTCGATCAGCCATGCCTAAATCTTGAGCCAAATCTTTCATTGCCGCAAGTTGCGCTCCATCGCCAACCAAGTCGAGATGAATATTACTGATGGGCTGACAAGCTTGCAGCAAGGTGGGGTAGTCTTTTTGAGAGTCAAAGCGGGCTACGGTTGCGATCCGCACTGGATTACCTGCGCTAGGGTTAGCCCGAAGAGACATATTGATGTCTGGCATCCCATTCCGAATCGTAATCAGTCGCTCAGGATTCATCCCTGCTCTTAAGCCGATCTGACGGTCATATTCAGATACACAAATAATCTGACTGGCAAGCGGCTCCAGTAGTCGCTCTAAAAACTGGTAGATTGTTCTCGTTGGTTGCGGAACCCCTTCGGTAAAAGCCCAGCCATGAGCAGTAAAGATACAAGGCACAGAATTTAACTTACAAGCTAACCGCCCCAAAATCCCCGCTTTACTGGAATGAGTCGTCACCACATCTGGCTGAAATCGGTGAATAATCTGCCGCAATTCAACTAGAGCCTGCCAATCTTTAAAAGCGTTAATTTCTCTTTGCAATGCATCACAAGCAAGAGTGGGAATTTTTAGGTGATCTAGGGCTTGGCTGAAAGGACCTGTTGCACCTGTGACGACTAAAATATCATGTCCACGATCGCACAACATTTTCGCTAGCTCCCGAGTATGCACCTGAGCACCTGCGATCGTATCGGCTCTGGTTACTAAGAAAATTAATCTCATTTTTAATATATTTAATATCGAGGTGGGTTCAATTTAACAGGCATGATTTGAGCTTTAGTTGCACACTATGCTAGCTCTCTGTAAGTTGAGAAAACAAATAACCTTGTCCATACTTGCAATTTAGCGATCGCAACTTGACACTCTGCTCGAAATTATCTACGCCCAAAGCAATTATATCGATACCGAGGTTATTCGCTTTTTGGGCAATATCCTGTAAAATCTCACCATTTAATTCTATATCTTTGATCAATTTTGGATGGATTTTAAAGCGCTTGAATTGGGCGTACAATCTACTTAAACCATCTAAATTAGTCAAAAATGTCTGGTCAACTTTGATCTGATCTAGTTGCAAAATGACTCCGAGAGCTTTTAGTGGCAACAAGACTTTTTCAATTATGTCGGGATCATAATGGTTGAGGATCGGTTCGGGAATTTCTAATCCAAAGCTATCAGATTTTATTTGATATTCTTGCGTAAGTGCGGCAATTTCCGAGATCAAATCGGGATGAAAAAATTGCTTCTCGGAAAGATTGACACTAATATCAATGTGGCGATCGGGAAATTGCTGTTGCCATGCACTTAATTGCTGCAATACTTCACTAATTTCCCACCAGACCACCAATATACTCAAATCAGTTTTTTCTAAATCATCCATAAACTTCTTGCGTGGAATCATGCCAAGATCGGGATGCTGCCAATGCAATCGGGATTCAAAGCCGATAGTTTCTTTGGTCACGAGATCGACGATCGGCTGATAGTAGAGCCGAAATTGTTGATTTGCGATCGCAATCCGCAATTCTTCTTCTAAAAAATTTGGCTGAACTAGATTGTTCTCATCACTTGTCTGACGGACTCTGTTATATATGCTTTCAAGCGTGGAAATATCGACTGGAATATGATTGGGTAAAACTTGAGGTTTTTGGGCGATCAGGAAAGATGAAGTGTAACCAAACACGATTGTCGCTAATAATTCGTAAATAGATTGAGAATCATTTATTTCGGCGGCTTTACCCAGTTTCTCGATCGTCACATTTAACAAAGAAGGCAATTTTTCACTGGCATTTCTGACGACTCTAATTTTTTCATGTTCAGTTCGTTCATACCTTTCTCCAGGAATAAATAACTCCTCAAAAAGTTTTTCCCCTGGTCGGAGTCCTGTGTAGATGATTTTGATGTCTTTGTCAACCTGATAGCCAGATAGCTGAATCAAATCTGTCGCTAAGTCTAAAATTTTGACAGGTTCACCCATATCCAGCATACAGACCTCACCACCGCGCCCAAGTACCGAAGTTTGGAGGACTAGCTGCACTGCTTCGGGAATAGTCATAAAATAACGAATAATGTCGGGATGCGTAATTGTAATTGGTCCGCCTTCGGCAATCTGCCGTTTAAAGGTGGGAACGACACTGCCACGACTACCCAAAACATTCCCAAATCGCACGACTGTAAACGATCGTTTACTATTCTTGGCACATTGTAAGACAACCATTTCGGCAACTCTCTTACTCGCACCCATGACGTTAGTTGGATTGACAGCTTTATCGGTCGAAATCATCACAAAGTTTTCGATTTGATAGTGAAGAGACAGATCAACGAGATTTTTAGTGCCGAAGACATTTGTTGTAATTGCTTCTGGTGCATTTAACTCCATGAGGGGAACATGTTTGTGGGCTGCGGCATGGAAGATGATTTGAGGATGAAACATGTTAAATGCATAATCGAGCCGTTGCGGAGAACGAATATCACAAATAAAGGTATGCAAGATAGTTGGTTGTACTTCGGGCGACTTTTTTTGCAGCGAAAAAATAGTTTTTTCTAATTCTTGATGAACCAAGAAAATAGAATTTTCACCTTTGCCTAATAAGATGATTTCGGCAGGTCTAAACTTAAGTATTTGACGACAGATTTCGCTACCAATTGAGCCACCTGCACCCGTAATCAATATTCTTTTGCCATGTACAAGTTCCGACACCTTTTGCAAATCTGTCTTGATAGGGGGACGACGTAGCAAATCTTCAATTTGGATCTCGCGGAGGGTATTAACTTGAACTCCAATATCTTTACGAAGAATTTCACTCAAGCTAGGCAGAGTACTAACTGGAATATTGTTGCGTTTACAGATAGTGACAATTTCCCGAATATCACTGCCAAGCGCGGATGGCATAGCGATAATTACTTGATCAATTTGGTGAGTCTTACAGACTTGCTCGATATTTGTGCGATTGCCTATTACATCCAGTCCAAAAATTTTTTGATGCAATTTCAGAGGATTATCATCGATAAATGCGATCGGATACATGCCCTGTTTAAGATTTATTTGCATTTGCTGGACAAGCGAAGTCCCAGCATTTCCAGCCCCAACTACCAATATTCGCGTCATGGTGTTTGGAGATATTTTTTTCATTGCTATATCTTCGAGGAATGCTCGCATTCCATAACGATATCCAATGATCAAAATAAGGCTTAATAGTGAATCTAATATAGGTATCGATCTCGGTAAGCTAGTCAGCCCGAATGATTCACTAAATGGCAAGTTACGTAATCCTTTAAATACTAAAATTTCAATACATGCAGATATAGCGATCGCTAAAGCAAGATCTACCAGATCTCTTAGGTTAGAATATCGCCACGCACGTCTATATAAGCCCAAGCATGTAATAGTTATGAGCTTAATCAGTGTAAAAATAATTGTAATAAAGCAAATAGCAAAAAAGCTGCTAGCAAGTTCTTTGATGTCTCCGTCTAATCGGAGTGTCATCGCTAATATAGTTGTAAATAAAAAAACAAATGCATCAGCAATAAAGCATTTGGTTCGTATGAACCTTATAATCGTTCGATTAGGTGTTTTCATAAATTTGATTTTTGATTGATTAGATTATCCTTAAATATGGCATTCTTGAAAAGTTAAGAATTTCTTGAATTTGCCAAGTTAATAGGTTATGATGACAGATGTCTTAAAATTTTCTTTGTTCATTTTGGCTTTGGGTAAAGCTATATCTTCACTCAAACTGCGATCGCAAAAGCTATAAAAAAATATGGGTAAACAAAGCCGCCTGCTTGCCTTTGTACTGGCAATTTTAATCGGGGCTGTGTATCTAATCGTAAGTTATCCGCCTAAATTAGGCTTGGACCTTCGAGGTGGCGCACAGCTTACACTCCAAGCAAAAATCAATCCTGAACAAGGTATCAATGAAATTACGCCGCGCCTCATGGAAACTGCCAAGTTTGTGGTGGAGCAGCGCATTAATGGCTTAGGGGTTTCTGAAGCCACAATTTTGCTGGCTGGGAATGATCAACTGATCGTACAGTTGCCAGGGGTGAATGATCCTGCTCAGGCTGAGCGCGTCATTGGCACTACTGCCCAGCTTGATTTTCGCAAGCAAAAAAAGGGTAAAGAAAGTGAGCTAGGGGCAAGATCGCAAGTCCTGAAGGCGGCTACGATCCAACGCGAAATACTTAAAAATTCTGACGATAAAAAGGCGATCGCCGAAAGCGAAGTCGCCTATAAGAAAAGTGTTGAAGACTTGAAAGGGATCTTTGAGCTTACAGGCTTAACAGGCAATATGCTCAAAGATGCCGTTGCTTCACCCACAGGTAGTGGTCCTGATTCTTGGCAAGTCGCCCTGACCTTTGATGATAAAGGCGGCGATTTATTTGCGAAAACTACTGGCGAAATCGGTGGTACTGGTCGCTCTTTAGGGATTTTTCTAGACGATAAATTAATTAGCGCACCATCGGTTGGTCCCGAATTTCAAGGCAAGGGAATTACAGGCAACCGAGCCGTGATTACAGGTACTTTTAACTTAGATACCGCCACCGAATTAGCTTTGCAGTTACGCGCTGGTGCTTTACCCGTACCTGTAGAAATTGTCGAAAATCGTACTGTCGGCGCAACTCTGGGTGCAGATAGCATTCTTAGTAGTATTTACGCTGGCGTGGCAGGATTACTTCTAGTCCTGATTTTTATGGTGCTTTATTACCGCATTTTGGGTGTGGTTGCCGATGTGGCGCTAATTACCTATGCAGTGATTACTTTTTCGTTATTTGGCTTGTTGGGCGTGGTGCTAACTCTACCAGGGATTGCAGGATTTATCCTCAGTATCGGTATGGCAGTTGACGCTAACGTACTGATTTTTGAACGCACTAAAGAAGAATTGAATGCAGGACGGACTCTTTACAAATCCGTTGAAGCAGGTTTTTATCGGGCTTGGTCAAGCATTCTCGATAGTAATGTCACAACATTGATTGCTTGTGCGGCGCTGTTTTGGTTAGGTTCGGGGTTTGTGAAAGGATTTGCGGTCACTCTTGGCGTTGGCGTGATGGTGAGTATGTTTACGGCGATCACTCTGAGCCGATCGCTAATGTTGGCGATGATTAGCAATCCGATCTTCCGTAAGCCCGAATATTATGGCATGAAGGCTTTTGGCAAAATCTCATCGACAATGATCGATGTAGAGGCAAAAACTGAGGATGAATCGAACGATCGTAAAAACGACAATACAAAAGACAATAAAAGTGGTGCGGTCTTATGAAATTAGATGTAATTAAAAATGCTCGTCTTTACATCACGATTTCGACAGCCGTGATTTTAGCTGGGATCGTGGCGATGGTGTTGTCTTTTCAGCAGTTAGGCTCACCTTTGCGATTAGGGCTAGATTTTACAGGCGGCTCTAGCATCACGCTAGGTTTGACTTGTACTGGTACTCAATGTGGTAAGCCGATCGATGTAAGTGTCGTTCGTCAATCGATAGAGAGTAAAGGCTTTCCTAATAGCGTAATTCAGTTGGTTGAGGGCAAAGATCTCAAAGGTGTATCCGTAAGAACATCTCATCTTTCTGTTGATGAGCGTAGCAAGCTCAAAGCAGCTTTGAATGACGTTTTGAAGCAATATGGCGAAATCGATCCTAAAAAGTCACAAATTGATGAGGTTGGTCCTGCGATCGGGCAGCAAGCGCTCAGAAATGGTTTGCTTGCCATTGCTCTATCTTTGTCAGGGATTGGGCTTTATTTATCATTTAGGTTTCAGCTAGATTATGCCGCCTTTGCGATTATTGCCCTGTTTCACGACATGCTGGTAACTATTGGTGCATTTTCGATCCTTGGGTTAACGATGGGCGTGGAGATCGATAGCTTATTTATCGTATCGATGCTGACGATCTGCGGCTTCTCAGTCAATGACACGGTGGTCATTTACGATCGCATTCGTGAAAATGTGAAACTTGACGCGGGCGCTTCTAACTTTAATCAGTTAGTTAATGCTTCGGTCAATCAAACATTAGGGCGATCGATTAATACCTCTTTAACTGCAACACTGCCGCTTGTGGCTATTTTCTTGTTTGGCGGCGCAACCCTGAGATTCTTCTCTCTGGCGCTGATTATTGGATTTCTGTCTGGAGCTTATTCCAGCATCTTCAATGCCAGTATTTTGCTAGCTTGGTGGCGCACACGCCGAAATCCCAAAGTTAGCCAATCGACCCTAGAGGCAAATTAAATAATAAGGGCGGTGCGAATCACCGCCCTTATTATTTGAGCTATTATTTGAGTAAGTCTTGGGAATATAACTATGACTATAACTACAGCTCGGAAGCTTACATTTGACGAATATCTAACCTATGACGATGGTACTGACAAAAGATATGAATTTAATGACGGGGAGTTAGTAGAATTGACACCACCAATAGGATTGCATGAAAGAATTGTTGCTTTTTTGTTTTTCTTTCTAGCTCTCACCATTAAGCAAAAACCTTATCCTTATTGTGTGCGCTCCAATGGAGTCGAAATCTGGACAGGTAAGCGCACGCGCCGCCCTGATGTATGTGTGTTGAGCAAGCAACAAGAGCAAGATATGTTAAGAAAAGCGGCGATCCTATTTACCCCGCCCTTATTAGTCATCGAGGTTGTTAGCCCAGATTATCGTTATGTCGATCGCCAAGAAAAACTCAACGAATATCAACGTATTGGCATATTTGAGTATTGGATTGTTGATGCGGCTCTCGGCTTAATTTCGGTCTTATCTATGATCAATGGAACTTATCAAGAAACTATTTTTCATCTAGAAGAGCAAATTCTCTCGCCGACATTTGTTGATCTCCAACTGACCGTTGCTGATGTTTTGAATGCAGATATATGAATTCTGATAATGATGATTCTCTTGTGGAATCTAGCTCTGAGGTATTAATCGACCCTTTGCTAGAGCGTCAAGTCCAACGACTGATCGAAGTGCAAACCTACTTGCGATGGATATTTGATGGGTTTCTGTGGCTAACTGTGGGGACGGCAAGTATTTGGGCTTTGCGATCGGAGATTGAGCTATGGATCGCCGCGTTTACATGGGCGGCGGTACGCATAAGTTTAGCTTTTAATCGGTTACCATTTTTGGGCTTAGGAATATGTGTAGCGATGACTCTATCGACTTTAGTTTGGCAGAGTTCGATTATTTTGTGGGGAATTAATCAACGAGAGAAGCGATCGCTGGTTGATCAAGTAAAAAGGATCAAGGAAAAAGGAAAAAGTCATCCGTTATGGCGCTGGGTCTGCGAAGAGAAAGTATAACGGTCGACGCGATGCGCCGCCTATGATCGCTATTTTTGTTTGAGGACAAGTAACGTAATATCGTCATAAACTTTTTGAGTACCAATATGCGATCGCAGATCGGCAATGACTGCTTGTAAAATTGCGATCGCAGGTTGATCGACATGCTGGCAAATGACTTCGCATAGACGCTCCAAGCCATAAAGCTGTCTTTGTTCATTCTCTGCTTCAGTAATGCCATCGGTATAAAGCACCACGACATCACCTGCATCCAGATGCACATGCTGTTGATCCAAAAAACCAAAAATCTCTTCCTCTAAGCCAATCGGAAATCCTAAGTCAATCGTATCAAATCGTTCTAAAGTTCCATTCTTACGGACGACGATCACCTCTTCATGTTGACCGCTCAGGATTAATTTACCTTGCTCATAATCAATCAACGATAGAGTTAAGTTCTTGTCAGATGACATTCTCTGCACATTGCCGTAGATTGTACGATTGAGAATATGTGACGACTCCCATCCCTAACTCGCGGACGAGTATAGGGTGGGCTTCTCAGCAACACCAGCTATTGCTTCGGTTACACGCTGAGCTTTGTAACGACATCGAGCGCCCCTCGA
>JAYUSC010000349.1:0-3844 GCA_043755885.1 Pseudanabaena sp.
CGGGCGTAGCCCGCCGCCACATTTTTGGGTTTTATCATTTTTTGTAAGCCCCTTGTATACGAGTTTTATATGAATAATGCCGCAAGTTTAGAGTGTGCAATCCCATACCATTTTTGCATTCTGAGCAGTTCTCCATCAAGAGGTAATGTCGGTGGAAAATCGCAGATGTAGTTTAATTCGCGCAAAGCCGAGACGATTGCACTAGGAGAAATCCACCATTGCTGGGCAAGATCTAGAAGATTGAGAATCTTAATATTTTCTAAATCGAGAGATTGAATTTGGGCGCGAAATTGATCGATGGAAGACACTGGGGGGATATGGGAACCGAGATAGATATAGTCGGGTTTTGCGATCGCAATTAGCCATTGGAGATGGGTGAAAGATGGTGGCATAGACCAAAGCACGATCGCTTCATAATCTTTACCGCGTTGAGGGCGATCGCAATCGACATCGCCTTGAAATTTATCGGCAGGGCGATCGCAGCCATATAGCAATATTGGACGAGGCAAAGGTCTTGGCGCTTCGCTCAGTTTTTGCCATTGCGGAAACTTGGTAATTACGGGCGCAGGGGTATATTGCAATTGCAACTGCTTCGGCGGATTTTGAGAGCTTTTCATTGCTGTACCTTTTGCCTCGCGAATACCAACTATTTCTAATTCTACCGAAGTTGTGTCTTGCCATTGATTAGCACGTAACTTGTAGGCGATATCCACATAATCAGGCACAGGACAATATTCGCCCCAGCGCCATGCGATCGCCTTTAGTTTTTCGCCGTTGCCATTATCAACAGAAAGCGAAAGATGTTTAATCTTATCCTTGCCACGAGTCTGCTGAGCCAGTACCCGCACATTTTCACTATAAAACACAGGATCAGAATTGCCAAGTCCGCAGGGCTGTAGGCGATCGCAAGTTTGCAACATCGTCATCGAGATATCACTGAGATCGGCGCGTACATCAACATTGATCAGTGGCATGATGTGACTAGGAAGCAGATTTTCGCGATCGGCGAATTCTCTCAATCCATTCCGTAACTTCTCCATATTCTCCGCAGGAAGTGTAAATCCTCCCGCAGCTTTATGTCCACCGCCTTTGTTACGGATATTTGCGACATATTCTAGAGAATGGAAGACATGGAATTCGGGAATACCTCGCACTGAGAAGCGTACAGTTGCACCTTGATGATTTGATTCTATTTCAGACTCTTCTCCATGAGCATCTTCATAACTGCCAATAAAAACGGGTGCGCCGTAACGTTCGACGAGACGCGAGGCGACAATGCCAATTACGCCGTGATGCCAGCCTGTGCGTTTAGCAATAGGCAAATCTTGTTGCACTTCTCGATCAACTATTACCAAAACACGCTCTTGCGTAATATCAAAACCTTCTGACTTTCTTTTTGTCATATAGGCGATCGCCTCTTGTTCGATCTCTTTGCAAAGATCTTGGCGTTTACGATTGGTTGCCTCGCATTCTTGTGCTAGTGCGATCGCCTCGCCCATTTCTTCGCAAGTTAACAGATCGATAATTACTTGAGGGTTGCCAATTCGCCCGATCGCATTAATTCTTGGTCCCAGCCCAAATCCGATCGCTTCAGGTTTCAACCCAGTTTGTTTGTCTTTAGCAATTCCCGTTTCGTTAATCAGAGCGATAATGCCAATTACTTTAGATTGCGAAAGTAAGCGCAAACCTTTTTTGACAAGGCGGCGATTTATCCCTGTTAATGACGCGAGATCAGCGATTGTACCAAGTGTGAATAATTCTAATAACGGATTTTCTAATTCAGCGCGTTTGCCGAAGCGATCGCTTAATTCCAATGCCAAAACGTAGGCGACACCAACACCTGCGATCGCAGCGTAGGGTGAATTGGGATCGACTTGATATTTAGGATTGAGGATCGCCGTGGCGGGTGGAATTTTGGTCGGGTCTGCGGGGACTTCGTGATGATCAGTGACAATTACAGAAATATTTAATGATTGGGCAAATGCGATCGCATCGTAAGCGGCAATACCATTGTCCACAGTAATGATTAATTTCACATTGCGATCGCAACAATCTTGCACGATACGCTGATTAATCCCATAGCCCTCGGTCATTCGACTGGGAATTTCATATTCGACGATTGCGCCTAATAATCGTAAGGTACGAATTAACAAAGCCGTGCTAGTCATGCCGTCAACATCATAGTCACCGCAGATCGTGATGCGATCGCCATTTTTAATCGCCTGCTCGATGCGATCGATACTCACAATTAAATCAGGAAAATCTTGTTTGGGATCAGGCAAATCTTCCAGTTCAGGATCAAGAAAAACCCTTGCAGCTTCGGCAGTATTAATCCCCCGATTTAGTAAAACCTGCGCGATTATGGGCGAAAGCCCCGTAGAATTAGCGATCTCTTGAGCCAAATCTGGCTGTGGAGAGAAAATCTGCCATCGCTGTTGAGGTAAGTGCATGAGAACAGTAATATAATTATTAAGAATGTCTTAAAAAATCTGTGGCGAGTCCGAAAACTAATGAGGACTATTCCAACATTACCTGAATCAACCCTACAACTCTTACTATTTATTGACGATCGCCCCAAGGCAAAGGATTTAGTCAAGGAAGTGGAGAATTTTTTGCAACGAGAAAGTGATTGCAAATCCGAACTCCAAATAATTAATGTGGCAAATCAGCCCCAACTTGCCGAACTATTTAAAGTGGTCATGTCGCCAGCCTTGCTTAAACTATCACCTTTACCGCGCCAAACGATCGCAGGGAAAAATATACTCAAGCAGCTAGAAAACAGTTGGGATACTTGGAAACAGCAAGTATTAGATAAAACAGCTAACCATCCGCCCGAACTTGCTCAAAATATTGACTACATGAATGAAGTTGCACGTCTTGCTGATGATGTGTTTAGACTTACACAAGAAAAATCTGAGATTGAGGAGCAAATTCGTTTTAAGGATCGCGTATTAGGAATGCTCGCCCATGATCTGCGAAACCCGTTGACCGCAATTTTATTAGCGATCGACACGATCGAAAAAAGTGGCGACAAAATCGAGCCACAAATGGTGTCGCGTCTACTCATGCACGCTCGTAACAAAGCTCGTGATGCTGATAACATGATCACCGACATTCTCGAAGCAGGAAGAGGTGCTAACGCTCAATTTCGTACCCAGCGCCAAAAAATCCAACTCGATCAACTTTGTCATAGTGTTGTCAGCGATTTTTACTTTCATAAATGTCTGGAAGGGAAAATGCAAAAATTGGTTAAGGATATTCCCACTGATTTACCGCCTGTATATGTCGATCAAGAGAAAATCCGTCAAGTTTTAATCAACCTGTTGGGGAACGCTACGAAATACACTCCTGAAGGTGGCAAAATCAAGCTAACAGTAATGCATCGAACTGCCCAAAAAATCGAAGTTAGTATCACTGACAACGGGCTGGGGATTCCTGCGGAAATGCGCGATCGCGTATTTGAGGAGCGCTATCGGCTAGAACGTGATGGCGATGCTGATGGCTATGGGATTGGCTTATCACTCTGTCGTCGCATTATTACCGCTCACTATGGTCATATCTGGGTCGATGATGCGATCGGGAAAAAAGGCAGTTGTTTCCGATTTACGCTGCCCGTTTATTAAAAGCCAAAAACTATGCGGCGGGCGAAATCCGTCGCCATAGTTTTTGGCTATAAAAGCAAGTTGACGCGCAGCGTCAGCTTGCTTTTATAGCGGACTGGGAAGCCAAACATCTACACCTCAGAAGATAGAATTATCCTAGTTATCTTAACTATTGTGAACTATAGATGACATTGTGACTGTAGCTGATAAGTACCTCGGCATAATTAATTACAAACCCAAAT
>JAYUSC010000350.1:0-9189 GCA_043755885.1 Pseudanabaena sp.
ACCGATACCCGCTACTTTGCCAACACCACCCAGCGCAATAAAAATAGCTTTGACTTCACCATGAACTGGGCGAAAGTCGACAACAACCCGATCAAAGACCTGAAAGACTTTACCGCCACCTTTTTTCAGAAAAACACCCTACTGAATGTGCTGTTGCAGTATTCAGTATTTGATGCGAATGATACCTTGCTGGTGATGCGCCCCTACCAAATTGCCGCCACCGAGCGCATTTTATGGAAAATCAACAGCGCCTACCAAGCCAAACAGTGGAGCCATCTTGAGAGCGGCGGCTATATCTGGCACACAACAGGCTCAGGCAAAACCCTAACCAGCTTTAAAGCAGCGCGGCTAGCGACGGAGCTAGATTTTATCGACAAAGTGTTTTTTGTGGTCGATCGCAAAGACCTCGACTACCAAACCATGAAAGAATATCAACGCTTTTCGCCCGATAGCGTCAATGGCTCTGACAGCACGGCGGGGCTGAAGCGTAATCTGGATAAAGACGACAACAAAATCATCGTCACCACGATCCAGAAACTGAATAACCTGATCAAAACCGAAGGCGACTTAGCCATCTACAACAAGCAGGTCGTGTTTATTTTTGATGAATGCCATCGCAGCCAGTTTGGTGAGGCGCAGAAGAACCTACGAAAAAAGTTTAAGAAATTTTATCAGTTTGGATTCACTGGCACGCCAATTTTTCCGCAAAATGCCTTGGGCGCAGACACCACCGCCAACGTATTCGGTCGTGAGCTACATTCCTATGTGATCACCGACGCGATCCGTGATGAGAAAGTGCTGAAGTTCAAGGTGGATTACAACGATGTGCGCCCACAGTTCAAAGCCATTGAAACCGAGCAGGATGAGAAAAAGCTCAGCGCCGCCGAAAACAAACAAGCCCTGTTACACCCCAATCGCATTCGCGAGATTTCCCAATACATCTTGCATAACTTCCGCCAAAAAACTCACCGCTTGCAAGCAGGCGCTTATCAAGCCAATAAGGGCTTTAATGCCCTGTTTGCCGTGAGCAGTGTGGACGCTGCCAAGATGTATTACGAAGCGTTTAAGCAGTTGCAAAAAGACCACGATAAACCATTGAAAATCGCCACAATTTTCTCCTTTGCCGCCAATGAAGAACAGGAAACCGTGGGAGAAATTTCGGATGAAGGCTTTGATGTATCAGCCATGAACAGCAGCGCCAAAGAATTTTTAAGCGTGGCTATTAGCGATTACAACACATTCTTTAAAACCAACTACAGCGTCGATAACAACGGTTTTCAAAACTACTACCGCGATCTTGCCAAGCAAGTAAAAGCCAAAGAAATCGATCTGCTGATCGTCGTGGGGATGTTCCTAACGGGATTTGATGCGCCCACACTTAACACCCTGTTTGTGGACAAAAACCTGCGCTATCACGGTTTGCTGCAAGCCTATTCACGCACCAACCGCATTTATGATGCCACCAAAACCTTTGGCAATATCGTCACCTTCCGCGATTTAGAACAAGCCACCATCGATGCCATTACCCTGTTTGGTGATAAAAACACCAAAAACGTGGTGCTGGAAAAAAGCTACAGGGAATACATGGGCGGCTTTACCGATGTGGTGACTGGTGAAGCGCGGCGCGGCTTTGTGGAAGTGGTGACAGAACTAGAGCAGCGTTTCCCCAACCCCGACGAGATTGTTTTAGAAAAAGACAAAAAAGACTTTGCCAAGCTGTTTGGCGAATATTTGCGCGTGGAAAATGTGCTGCAAAACTACGATGAATTTGCTAGCCTGAAAGCCTTGCAATATGTCGATAGGAATGACCCATCGGCGGTTGAAGCCTTTAAAGCGGAACATTATTTAAGTGATGAAAACCTGACGACACTGCAAACAATCACGGTTCCCAGCGATCGCATCATTCAAGATTACCGCTCCACTTACAACGATATCCGCGACTGGTTGCGCCGAGAAAAAGCGGGCAGTGAAAAAGAAAAATCGGCGATCGATTGGGATGAAGTGGTGTTTGAAGTGGATTTGCTGAAATCCCAAGAGATCAATCTGGATTACATTCTTGAGTTGATTTTTGAGCAGAGTAAAAAGAATAAAAACAAAGGTGAATTGATCGAAGAAATGCGCCGCTTGATTCGATCCAGCCTAGGCAATCGAGCCAAAGAAAGCCTAATTGTGGATTTTATTAATCAAACCAATCTCGATGAGATGGCAGATAAAGCCAGCATTATTGATACGTTCTATAAATTTGCCCAAGCCGAGCAAGCCCGCGAAGCAGATGAGTTGATTCATTCAGAAGGCTTGAAGGTCGAAGAAGCCAAGCGCTATATCAGGGTCTCCCTGAAACGCGAGTTCGCCAGCGAGAATGGGACTGAGTTAAATTCAACACTGCCGAAAATGAGTCCGCTTAATCCACAGTACAAAGCCAAGAAGCAGAGCGTTTTCCAGAAAATCGCGGCGTTTGTTGAGAAGTTTAAAGGCGTAGGCGGACAGATTTAGAACTGCCATGCGCGAAAAAACGGTGAGCAAACCTTTATCCCAAAACCGATAAGTCCGTTAAGGTTATCTGCTTCGTTTCAAGTTGCGGATGCTGAAGCTTTAGATTTTCCAGACGATTGCTTTGATTACATCTTCTGTTCATCCTAGAGTAGAGTTTGATGCAGAATTAGAGGGAATGCAAACTGAACAGGGAATTTGGGACGATGGCACTATTTTTTATGTGTTTGGCCAAAAAACGGCAATAACCCATAAGCTAATTCTTGTAACTGCTAATGTTCGCGAGTTTGAACGAGTCCCTAACCTGAAAATTGAGAACTGGCGCGATTAGTAATCTCAGAACAATACTTTTCGCTAAAAACAAAAAATGGTAGTGCGGCGATTCGCGCCGTATTACCATTTTTTTGTGGGATTAGTTGCAAAAAGCCCTGCTTAGCAGGGCTTTTTTATTATTTGATTTTGTCCATGATCGAGAAGATCGGTAAGTACATCCCCACGATAATCGAACCAACCATGCCGCCCAAGACAACGATCATTAATGGTTCCATTAAACTTGTCAGCGCTTTTACCGATTCTTCGACTTCATTTTCATAAAAGTCAGCGACCTTCATGAGCATCTTGTCGATTTCACCAGTTTCTTCACCGATGCTGACCATTTGCAAAGCCATCACAGGAAATACTTGAGTTCTTTCCATTGCAGGTGCGATTTGACCACCTTCTCGGACTGCATTTCGCGCCGAGTCGATCGCATTCGAGATCACCAAATTACCTGCGGTCTCCGCCGTAATTTCTAGCGAAGCCAAAATTGGTACACCTGCTTTCGAGAGCGAACCAAAAGTCCGCGCAAATCGAGCAACCGCAGTCTTGACGACAAGATCGCCAAACAAAGGCAACTTCAAGAAAACGCCATCAAGGTAGAGTTGTCCAGCAGGAGTTGCGTAGACACGCTTATAGACAAAGGCTAGCCCAAAGGCGATCGCAGGAATAATAAATATTTTTTCGCTCTTTAAAAAGTTACTGATATTCACCAATATTTGTGTAAATGCTGGTAATTCACCACCTAAGCTCTTGAATACGCCATCAAACACAGGAATGATGAAAATACACATCGCTAAGAAGATGATTACTGCGATCGATGAAACCACAACAGGATAGGTCATCGCTGATTTGATCTGGTTAGTCAAACGTGCCGAATCTTCCAGCAATGTCGCTAGACGTGCCAAAACATCATCTAGCACACCACCTGTTTCACCCGCCTGTACCATCGCGCAATACAGCTTGTCAAACACCTTGGGGTGCTTACGCAGTGCATCGGAAAAGTTAGTACCTTGCTGCACATCATCCAAGACTTCGGTGAGGGCGATTTTGAGTCTAGGATTGGCACATTGATCACACATCACGCCTAAACCACGCACCATCGACACACCAGCATTTACCAAGGTTGCTAATTGTCTTGAGAACAAAGCTAAATCCTTGACTGTGACCTTTTTCATCGTGAAGGCAGCAAAACTAAAACCGCCCTTCACCTCTTTCACGTCTTGAACGTAAAAGCCTTTTTGCTTCCAAGTGTCACGAGCTTCTTTAAGTGATACCGCAACCATGGTCTGCTGTACCGCCTTACCTTTGGAATCTTTGAGATTTGCCTGAAACTTTGCCATTATTGCACCTCATTTAATCAGAATTATGGGTTGAAAACTATAGGCTAGCCACTGATCGATCGCGACTTGATCATGTCTTGCGATCGCAAATCTCCAGTTGCTTTGCGCTTCATCACCGCAGGAGGGTTCGGTCCAACCACGCGCAATAACTCTTCAGGGCGCGAAGTCTTGGACATCGCCGCTTCAAAGGTAATATCGCCATCCAGATATAACTTCGCTAAAACTGATTCAAGGGTCTGCATCGATTCTTTACCACCCGTTTGGATAAAGCCATACATCTGTGCGGTTTTGCCTTCACGAATCAGGTTGGAAATCGCAGGTGTAACCACCATAATTTCCTGAGCCATCACCCGCCCAAATTGTCCTGGTTGAGGATTATGTCTTTGCACAAGGGTTTGACTTAATACCGCCACAAGCGAATTAGAAAGTTGGACCCGAATTTGACCTTGCTGCTCTGGTGGGAATACATCCACCATGCGATCGACGGTCTGAGAAGCAGAACTAGTGTGCAATGTCCCAAAAACGAGGTGTCCTGTTTCGGCGGCAGATACGGCAAGCTGAATCGTTTCTAAGTCACGCATTTCGCCAACAAGAATTACATCAGGATCTTCACGTAAAGCTGCTTTGAGCGCATTACCAAAGGTCTTAGTGTCTTCCCCGACTTGGCGCTGGTGAATGATGCTTTTGACCGATTCATACACAAATTCAATTGGATCTTCAACAGTGAGAATATGCTCAGCACGGGTTTTATTAATCGTTTGGATCATCGCCGCCAAGGTTGTGGTTTTTCCTGAACCCGTTGGGCCAGTAACTAGTACTAGTCCACGCGGCTTCTCACTAAGTTCACGCACAATCGGCGGTAAGTTCAGATCATCCATGTCGGGAATCTTGGAAGAAAGCGCCCGTAAACAAGCGGCATAGGTTCCGCGATCTTTATATACGTTGACCCGAAATCTAGCTAGTCCTTTCACGCCATAGGAGCAGTCTAACTCCCAGTTTTGTTCGAGAGCTTTACGCTGATTGTTGTTAAGCATCGCAAAAATTAAGCGCTGACATTCTTCAGGGCTAAGCGGATCGCGATCGGTGCGGGTGAGGTGACCGTTAATGCGGATATAAGGGGGTAGCCCTGCGGAGATGTGAAGGTCAGAACCTTTGCGTTCTACCACTTCTTCCATCAAGTCTTCGATGATGTAGTCCATTACCATAGCGGGCTATTCTCCTGATCTAATCCTAATAAATTTATGATTGCCGATGTAGCTTATAAAAATGGCGCAAAGCGCAAACTTTAAACCAGAGTTTGAACCTTACGCTTTGCGTAAGGTTCAAATGATCTAGAAAGTTCTTGGCGTGGTGCAGTATGGGCATTCAACTGTTTCGGGTGTGAGCATAGCATCACAGTTGTCACATTCCAGCCCTTTTCCGCGTCGAGCGCGTTCTTCGGCTTCTCGCCCCTTGTCGGTATAGACGACTCGGAGAACTTCATCGAGTGTAGTTGCCCCATTTCTGACAAGATCAAAAGCGTACGCCATCAGGGTTTTCATTCCTTCTTGGACGGCAATCTCTTTGATGACTTCGGTAGTTGCGCCTTTGTTGATCGCACTTTGCAAGCGTTCAGTCATTTTCATGATCTCGTACACCCCAGCCCGACCTTTGTAGCCAGAACCGCTACATTTCACACAGACTCGTTGGCCGGGAAGCATGGTGTCGCGGTTGACAATGTTAGCGCGGTAGAAAGTCTTTTCGAGGTCGCTGCTGGGTAACCCAAAGCGATCAAGTTCTTCTTGACTAGGGTTGTAAGGGATACGGCAGTTGTCACAGATTTTGCGAAGTAGACGTTGTGCGAGAACACCGATGATGGCGGTGCTTGCCATAAACGGCTCTACACCCATTTCTTCGAGACGGGCAATGCTACTGGGTGCGTCGTTGGTGTGTAATGTCGTGAGAACTAAGTGACCCGTTAGGGCCGCCTCGATCGCAGTTTTAGCAGTTTCCGCATCTCGTGTTTCTCCGACCAAAATTACGTCAGGATCTTGACGTAAGAACGCTCGGAGAATACTGGCAAAGGTCATGCCCTTTTCCCGAAGCACTTGGCATTGGGTCAAACCAGGTAAGTTATATTCGACAGGATCTTCGGCGGTACTGATGTTGATCCCAGGGTCATTACATTCAGCGAGGGTCGAATAGAGGGTGGTGGTTTTGCCTGAGCCTGTGGGGCCAGTAACTAGGATCAGTCCATAGGGACGTTTGGCAAAGCTTTGCATCAGTTCCAAACTTTCAGGATCGCTGATCAGTTTGTTAAGCCCAAGTTGGGTGTTGGAGTTGTCGAGAATCCGCAAAACTACTTTTTCCCCGTTTTGGGTGGGGCAGGTATTCACGCGGAAATCAACACGACGACCTTGGAAGTTGCGTTTGAGTTTGCCATCTTGAGGAACGCGCTTTTCGGCGATATTCAGGTTGGAAATAATCTTAAAGCGCGAGATGACCGCATTGACGATGTTACGCGGCAAGCGCTTGCCTTCACTCAGGAAGAAGTATTCGCGCAGTACGCCATCTTTACGTAGGCGAATGCAAAGGTCTTTTTCTTGTGGCTCAACGTGGATGTCCGAACATCCTTCTTTGAGCGCCTTAACCAGAATTTTATCGACGAGACTGATGATTGGGGCGGAGTTTTCACCGCCCACCATCAGTTCATCGCCGTCATCTGCGCCAGAGATATCTTCGTTGAAAACATCATCTTTAATTTGGAGATCTTCATCGCTGATTGCGCCTTCAGATTTGGCACTTTTGTTAACTTGAAATTGGACAATATTGTCAAAGGTGCGATGAAAGTCCTCACGGGCAATCACGCGCCTAATAACTGTGAGGTTTTTGAGTAGACGAGAGATCTCATTTTGGACTTTATAGCTGTCAGGGGAAACTAAGGCGATCGTAATGCTGTTCTCGGTCTTAACTAGAGGTAGCATCTCGCAGTCTCGACAACTGGAAATTGGGATGATATTGGAGTCGAGTAGGGTGCTGAGAGTGTGCAGATCAAATTTGTCAATTTCGACATCGGGGTCAATTGGTTCGATCCCGTAAAGAACACGTAGTTCAAAAAGTTGTTGGCGTTTGTAATAGCGGGTAATGTCGGGAGCGAGTTGCTGCCCAAGAATTTGCTCTAGGACACTAATAAATGGAACATTTTGTTCTTGGCTATCCTTGACAGCGCGGTCGAACTGGTCTGAGGTAGCATGTCCTGCTTGAATCAGTCTGCTCTCGAAAGGAGTGCGACCTCCCCGTTTGGCAAGAGCTTTGGTTCTGTTTTTTAAGCCTGTCGCGGTAGTTGGCGCTTGATCTGATGTATTCATGGCCCAAAAGTTCCTAAGAGTTCATTACCCATGTGAGATTAGATCTTTACGATCGCAAATTAATATCTAAAATAGCGATCGCAAAGCAATTTGACACTCTCAGCGCTGAAGCGACTGAGATTCCTGATTCAGCGAGACAACTTACCAGCCAGACTTACATCTAACTAGCAGAGGTCGAACTCTCCACAGGCGTAGAAATTTGGGTATGTCCTACCCTATTTAAACCAATCGCCAAGATATTCAAAGCCGCATTGTGGTCGCGGTCTAACACCGTACCGCAATGACTGCATTGATGAGTGCGTTCACTCAGCGATTTCTTGATGATTTTTCCGCAAGTCGAGCAATTCTGGCTTGTATATTGTGGCGGCACTGCGATCGTGACCTTGCCAAATACCTTGCCAAAATATTCAACCCAGTCTCGAAACATAGACCAGCTAGCATCAGATATTGACTTAGCTAGTTTATGATTCTTGACCATATTCCGCACTTGCAAATCTTCATAAGCAATCAGGTCGTTAGACCGAACTACGCACCTTGCAGTCTTCACCGCAAAGTCTTTACGCTGCCTACTCACTTGCAAATGCTTTCTCGCTAATCGCTTAATTGCTTTCCTACGATTAGCCGATCCCTTTTTACGCTTAGAAACTTTGCGTTGCAACTTTTTGAGTTGGTGCTCTGACTTTCTAAGAAATCTAGGATTTTCTACTACTTCACCTTTGGAGTCAGTATAGAAATGATTTAGTCCAACATCTAACCCGATCGTGGTTTGAGTTGGTTCCAGCTCTTCTCTACGATCAACATCTACGCAAAACTGAGCATAGTAACCATCAGCACGGCGAACCAGTCTGACTCGTTTAATTTGCTCTATCTGGTAGAAGTTAAGGTCACGACTGCCAACTAATTTGATTCTGCCAATCTTAAAGCCATCGGTCAAAGTTAGATATTTCCTGTTTTCAGAAAGTTTCCACCCAGTCTGTTTGTACTCAACTGAATGACCGCGTTTCTTGAATTTGGGATATCCTTTTTTGCCCGATATTTTCTTTTTGCAGTTATCAAAGAATCGAGATATGGCTGACCATGCTCTTTCTGCACTTGACTGTCTTGCTTGAGAGTTTAGCTTTTTAGCAAACTCAAACTCTTTAGCGAGTACAGCGCACAGTGCAGATATATCGTATTTGCCAGTACCACGATTATCCATCCAGTATCTCAAAGCTTTATTACGCACAAATAGAGCAGTACGAATCGCCTCATCAATGAGACTGTACTGCCCTGTTTTGCCTTTTAGTTTTGCTTCGAGAACTAACATAGATTTAATTAATCTTATGCTTACTGTTATAGTTTAAGATTAACTGTTTAGCAACGTAGAATGTAAAATAACATGGAGAAAGCGAATAAATTCGCTCGTCCGATTTTCATCTCAGGGCTGAAGACGCTGAGCTTTCAATCTCTCGTATGTTCTTGTAAGGCGATCATAGCTGTTTGTACAACTATATTGGCCAAAAATAGCACAAGTGTTTCATAGTTTTACAAAATAAGCTAAAAATTAAATATAAAACCCAAATCTGTACCGCCCGCGCAGCGGGCGGTATAGATTTGGGTTTTATATTTAATTTTTAGCTTATTTTGTAAAACTATGAAACACTTGTGCTATTTTTGCCCAATATAGTTGTACAAACAGCTATGATCGCCT
Organism: Pseudanabaena sp.; assembly: GCA_043755885.1. Taxonomy (GTDB): domain Bacteria; phylum Cyanobacteriota; class Cyanobacteriia; order Pseudanabaenales; family Pseudanabaenaceae; genus Pseudanabaena. Next base: position 9,186 of record JAYUSC010000350.1, read on the forward strand.
TACA
>JAYUSC010000351.1:0-3837 GCA_043755885.1 Pseudanabaena sp.
AATGGGAAGAAGTGAGAGAGATGCTCAGACCCATTCTCGAAGATGCGAGTTATCCGAAATACTTACAGAATGCTAAGTTCGATCGCTTGATGTTTAAGGCGGCGGGGATTGAGCTAGCAGGCGTGATCTTCGACACGATGATTGCTAGTTATGTAATCGATCCTGAGGCAAGTCATAAGCTCGATGATCTGGCGATGGATTTGCTCCAGATTCGCACGGTCAGTTTTAAAACACTAGTCGGTAAGCGTAAATCGATCGCAGAGGTTGCTATTCCTTTGGTTGCTCAATATTGCGGGATGGATACCTATATTACTTATCATCTTGTGCCGATTTTGAAAGAGCAATTAACCGCAGTACCTGAACTTTGGGATTTATTCCAAAATGTAGAAATACCCCTAGAGACGATTCTTGCCGACATGGAATGGCGTGGGATTAGGATCGACAGAGAATTTTTGAGTGCTTTTTCCTTGGAATTAGAAAAGGATTTAGACGTTTTAGCGATCGCAGCTTATGCTCAAGCTGGCAAAGAATTTAATCTCAATTCACCGAAACAACTCAGCGAAATTTTACTGGAATTATTAGGTGAGAAATTCATCAAGAAATCACGTAAAAGTGCCACAGGCTATTCTACCGATGTGGCTGTTCTTAATAAATTAGAGGGTGATCATCCCCTCATTGATACCATTCTCGAAAATCGTACTCTTGCTAAACTCAAATCTACCTATGTTGATGCTTTGCCATCGCTGATTCAAGCAAGTACTGGGCGCGTCCATACCGACTTCAATCAAACTGTCGCCTCCACAGGACGTTTGAGCAGTTCCAATCCTAACTTACAGAATATTCCGATTCGGACTGCTTTTAGTAAGCGGATTAGGGCTGGATTTTTGCCAAAAGAGGATTGGATCTTGATGGCAGCGGATTATTCGCAAATTGAACTGCGGATTCTTGCCCACTTGAGCCAAGAGCCTGAATTGATGAGAGCTTTTAATGCTGGTGAAGATGTGCATACTGTCACGGCGCAACTTCTATTAGAGAAAGAAGAAGTAACTAGCGATGAGCGTCGCTTGGCGAAAATCATTAATTACGGCGTGATTTATGGCATGGGAGCGCAGAAATTTAGTCGTGATATCGGTGTGCCAGTCAAAGTCGCCAAGCAATTTATTGACAAGTTCAATCAGCGCTATGCCAGAATTTCTGCTTACATGCAGGATGTCGAGTTTGAAGCAGAACGTGATGGCTATGTAAAAACAATATTAGGTAGACGGCGCTATTTCCGTGGGCTGAGTCAGACTGGTGGCTATCAGAAAGCGGCTCTGTTGCGATCGGCGGTGAATGCACCCATTCAGGGAACCAGTGCTGATATCATTAAAATTGCGATGTTGCGTGTTGATGAGCTTTTGCGAGACTATCAAGCACGATTATTATTACAAGTCCATGATGAACTTGTATTTGAGGTTCCGCCTGATGAGGTTGCGGAACTACAACCCAAAATCAAGGCAGCGATGGAAAATGCTGTGCAGCTTTCGGTAAAGCTGGAAGTAGATATTCACACAGGTAAAAATTGGATGGAAGCCAAATAAATTAATGAAAATTAACGCCAATCTCTCTACAGAACTTCTCAATTACTATCGCCAGATTAGTACGGAAGTATTCACGGTAGTTGACTTAGAGACAACAGGAGGAAAAGGCGATCGCGATCGCATTATCGAGATTTCTGTTCTTCAAGCCACTCTCAAAGACGGAATCCAGCAAATATCGACCGACTTAATTAATCCTCAAATCCAGATTCCTGAACAAATCGTCAGATTTACAGGCATCTCACAGCATATGGTTGCGGATATGGATGGCTGCGATCGCATTTTGCCCAAATATCTGCCAATGCTGCAATCAGGCGTGCTTGTGGCTCACAATATTGGCTTTGACTATTCTTTTCTCAAGGCTGAATATCAAAGACTAGGCACTGAATTGATTGCCCCTAAACAACTTTGTACCGTCAAGCTATCAAGACTCTTATTGCCACATTTACCATCGCGATCGCTACCCAAGTTAGTCAAACATTATGACTTTAATGTTGGTCAGTCCCATCGCGCTGAATCCGATGCGATCGCCTGTTGGTTACTTCTAGAAAAGCTATTGACTCAACTACTCAGCGCCAAGGATGATGAAATCCTGAATCTATTTGGTCAGCAATGGCTCTCTGCGGAAGATATAGCCGTGATTTTGCAACTCCCGCTCAGTCAAGTTGAAGAGCTTTTGGCAGATCCTGCCATCAAATCACGATTCTCAAACCGCCGACAAATCAATCTATACCAACGTAAAAATATTGAAGATTTAGTGAATAAAACCACTCCATTACCCTTCTGAACAAACCAATTCTCTAACTTTTAGAATTGAACTGCATAGAATTCTTAACATCATTGCTATTTCGTTAGAACTTGCCCGACCCGATTTGTGTGAACATTCGTACTCTCAATGAGCATTTGTCGGCAAGCGAATAACTAGAAATCACCCCCCCCAACAACAAAGGCAGCGCGAAGCACTGCCTTTGTTGTTGGGGGTTAATTTGGACTCAACACAAAAAACTTTATTAGGGTAAGTGAACCAATTACCACAAAGCAGGAACAGGACGCGATGGTACTGTTGGCTCAAATCTAGGCATAGGAACCGCAGCCGCAGGTTCTTCAGGAGCCGCGCAAGCATTAAACCCTTCACTCAGCAAAGATGAGCAATAAGAACTTGGCAAATCACGAGTGCGAATAGTCGCATCGCTAAGAGTTTGCAAATCCATCATTTCTCGATTCATCGCTCGAAAAGCGTTGGCTTGACGCTCAATCCATTGATCCCTAAATGTAGTTTGAATATAGGCATTAGGCAAGTTAGGATCAGAGGTCATATCCAAAACTCTGTTCTGCGCCTGAGGATAGGTAGCAGGAAAGTTCCGAGGAAATTGCTCTTGATCTGTAAATGTGGGGTTGGCAAGAGCCGCACCACTAGCTAGCAGCGTCGATGCTGCAACTAATGATGAGGCAAGCCACGAGAACTTAGTACTCATATAAATATGCATCCTCACAGTTGAACGCTGACTAATGTAACAGATCCAGTCATAAATTGGCTGGTTTTAGAAAATTGGGCGTGAAACCCAAAAAGGTTTGGCGGCGCTTCGCGCCACCAAACCTTTTTGGGTTTTGTGTTTTAATTCGTTAAGCGATCGCTATACACTACAAAAGTATTTACAAGATCAAAAACGAAACCAAAATTGTGGAACATCCAAATCGTGAAAAGTTACTGGAACTCTTTTGTCGTCTTGCTTACAAGAGCGGCGACTTTACCCTGTCTTCTGGACAAAAAAGCACCTATTACATCAATGGAAAGTTAGTCACACTAGATCCATTTGGTGGGTTATGGACTGGACAGGTGTTATTGGCGATGTTGCCAGTAGGCACAGGTGCAGTAGCAGGCTTGACCTTAGGAGCTGACCCAATCGTCAGTGCGGTAAGTGTCGTCTCAGCCTACGAAAACAAGCCAATTCCTGCGTTGATTATTCGTAAGCAACCGAAAGGGCATGGGACGGCGGCATGGATTGAGGGGCCAGTGCTTGTGCCAAATACAAATGTGGTCGTGCTAGAGGATGTAGTCACCACGGGGCAATCAGCATTATTTGCGGTCGAAAAGTTGCGTGATGCAGGTTATACGGTAACTCATGTATTAACGCTAGTCGATCGTCAACAGGGTGGAGCTGAGCTTTATGCCAAAGAAGGTTTAAAGTTTGGTGCAGTATTCGATATCAGTGAAATTCAGAGTTACGCCAAGGGGATGTAATTACAACGCTTGCCGCTC
>JAYUSC010000352.1:0-3836 GCA_043755885.1 Pseudanabaena sp.
ATCCATTTTTATTCCACAAAAAAAGTCAATCCTGAAGATTTTTCGGAAGTCAAGACTGATGTCAAAAAAGTAAGTTTCACGGCTTCTCATAAGGGTTTAAATAAGGCAGAGCAGAAAACACTTCAGATTATCATGGCTTGGGCTTTAACTATTGGTGGTATTCTTCTGATGATCTTTGGGGGTTAGTAAGTGATGTCGGCTTCATTATTTATTGAGAATTGTCCGAACGGTTTGGCTTTCTATATCAATGGCGAATTGCAGTTCCATACTGAAGATGAGCAGATTTACCATGAATATTTAGTTGTCCCTGCGATCGCAGTTGCCGTGAGACGTTTTTTAGATTTGCCTATATCCCAAGGCGACTCGTCAAATGAGGGACTGCGGGTTTTAATTTGCGGTGGTGGTGATGGGCTTGCGGCTAGGGATGTATTGCGATTTCCAGAAGTGAGTTCTATTGATTTGGTAGACTTCAATCCTGAAGTGTTGGAACTTGGCAAGACAGTTTTTGCACCTTTTAACCATGATAGTTTGTGCGATCGCAAAGTTAATATTCACATCCAAGATGCCTTTTTGTTTTTAAGCGATCGCATTCAAAATATTGCTAACTCTGGCGATCGCTATCATGTGGTGATCTGCGACTTTACCTATCCTACATCTCCCGAAGAAACCCGCGTCCATAGTCAAGAATGGTTTCAGCTTGTCCGTCAAGTCCTCCACCCCCAAGGTATCATCGCCGAGAATGCCGTCTCTCCCGATCGCAATACTTCAGGATTCTGGTGCATGTATCAGACGATTTGGAGTGCGGGTGCGATCGCTAAACCGATGCAAGTGTGCATTCCCTCTTTTTATCAGCATGGTTATGGCAATTGGGGCTTTTTGATTGCTGCCATCGATCAGCCGATTACCAAAGAAGAACTTGCCAATGTGCATTTACCTGATGGGTTGCGATCGCTAAATCTAAGTTCTCTATTATCGGCTTTTAATTTTTCTGAAGCGATCGCTGAGCAGCGTTTTACCGTCAATATCCATAGTCTGAAAGCGCCACAATTGCTGTATTACCTGCTCAACCCCGATTCAAATATTATTGAATCTACGGATCGATATCTAGACTTTCTCGATCTTGATGACGTGGAGGAAATCAATCGTATCAGTCAGTCTTGGCTGCGATCGCTAGCGATCGATCCGCTGCGGTTAGAGTCTGTGGCAAGGCTGTGGTTAGATCAAATACAAAAGTCGTATCCCGACTTTCAAAAACTATTGCCAGTTCAAAATCCTTCCCATACGCCCAGAATGACGGCTTCTTGGTTGGGTTCTGTACCGCAGCTCTTAGAGCAGATTAATTTGCCGCGTTTGCTTGATCGCATAATTGCACGGGGCAAGGATCTGCCACCACAGGCGATCGCAGATCTCAAGCAGTTATTAACAAAGCTTCAGTCTGGAAACCAAGAAGCACGCTTCGGAGATAGTAGTGATGTAGCTCTTAACCGCATTGGTTCTGAAGCCTTTCAATTTTCTACTTCAACCAAGTTGTTGATTTCGCTCACGGTCACAATGTTAGTAGCAAATCTGATTGCTCCTGATTCTGTCTTTGCCAAAAGCTCCTCAAGCTTCTCAAGCTCCTCAAGCGGCGATGATACTGGGGTTGGTTGGGGATTTGCAGGGCTGATCATGACGGGTGCTGGCGTTGTGTGGTTATCTAAGTTGTATGGAGATTCAGATTCCAAATAATTGTGAAACTCAACCTAAAATTATTATCCGATTGCGATCGCAATGCTTGGGACGGCATGGTCAAAGCCAATCAGCATAGCTGTTTCATGCAGTCATGGACTTGGGCTGATTTTAAAGAATTACAGGGCTATAAGACTTGGCGGTATGGATTATTTTCTGGTCAGGACTCAATGCCAGAGAGCAATTCTGACACCTTAGTTGGGGGATGTATCTTCTATCTTTATCCACAATTGGGCAGAGCAAACATTTTACTGGCCGCAGGGGGGCTAATTCTCCCAGACGAGTCGGCGGCTATGGGAATGCCATTGTTGTTAGAAGCTGCTGAACAGTTGGCTTACGAGTATAGTGCGGACTGTAGTACCAGCATTATCGCCTTACGCATTGAGCCGTTGTGGGAACACAAGCCGCACTGGTTACCAGCAGATTTTGGGCGATCGCCTGCCGATCTCATGCCCACGGAAACCTTGTTAATCGACCTGCAACTGACGACCGATCAACTGTTGGCGCAAATGAAACCCAAGGGACGTTATAACCTCCGCCTCAGTTGGCGCTATGGCGTAACCACCAAATTTCACCAAGACGATGCTGCGATCGCCTTGTTCTACGATTTATTCTGGGAAACATCGCAACGTCAAAACTTTTTTGGCGAACCCTTTGGCTTTTTTATTAACCTTTGTCAAACCTTATTTCCTGCCAATATGGCCGAAATTGCGATCGCAAGCTGGGAGGGTGAAGCATTAGCCGCTATTCTGGTCATCTATTGGGGCGATCGCTGTACTTTTCTATATGGCGGACGCAGTGTTAATCATCCCCATGTGATGGCTAGTTACGCGATGCACTGGGCTGCAATGCACCGAGCCAAAGCCAGAGGTTGCAAGATCTATGATTTTTACGGATTCACGAGCGAGCCAAACCATTCCTATTTTCAGTTTTCGCGCTTTAAGCAACAGTTTGGCGGTGCGATCGCCAAAACAATTGGCGCACATGACTATTTCTTCTATGATCGCTTAGCAGATACAATCATAGGACTACTAGAGAAACTTTAATTTTCTGCGAACACATACAAATACCAAATATAAAACCAGAATTAGTGGGGCAGCTTCGCCGCCTTCTGGAAAATCTGGATTGGCATTTTGTTTACTCGCTTGTCCCTAAGCATAGAAATACTGGAGCATTGAGTATGGAAAGAATTTGGCTAGAAATAAATCGCGTTCCTCTAGTAGTAATGGAACTGTTTTTAGGATTTGCTCTATTTTGGCTGGGGCAACTCGCTTACCAAAAGCTATTTCGACGCATGAATCTCAATCTTCAGCTTTTTGTACGCGATAATCCTGCTGTGGCGATCGCCTTAGTTAGTTATTACATGGGCATTGCGATCGCATTGGGTGGAACCCTTACCCGAACTAGTTCTTCTTGGCAAGATGTATTGCTTAACTTAGCCAGTTATGGCGCGTTCTCAATTTTACTAATGCTTGCTGGAGCTTGGATCTGCGATTGGGCGATCTTGCGGCGGTGTGACTGCGCTAGAGAAATCCGCGAAGAGCATAATGTTGGGGCAGGAAGCTTGGAAGCAGCTTGTCATATTGGTAATGGACTAATAATTAGTAGCGCTCTCGGTGGTGACGGCGGTAGTTTATTTGTGGGTTTAGTCTGTTGGCTATTGGGGTTAGGGGTTTTGATTTTAGTGAGCATCGTTTATCCTCGGATCGCGGCTTACGATGTCTATGGCGAAATTGCTAAACGCAACAATCCTGCGGCTGGGGTTGCTTTCGCAGGTGCAATCGTTGGTGTAGCAAATGTGATTCGCAATGCCTTTATCCCAGAATTTGAGAATTGGATAGTGAGCTTTTCTATCTACGGAATCGCATTGGGCGGCGGATTAATCTTATTAGCGGCGATTCGGTGGCTTGCCGATTTGATTCTTGTACCTGGGGTGAAAATCTCTGACGAAATCGCCAAACAAGAAACTCCAAACTTAGGTGTAGGCTTTATCGAAGCATTTACCTATATCGTCAGTTCTTTCTTGGTAGCATGGGCTTTTTAGACCCAAAGAATGTGAAAAATTTACCTACCCCCTTCCCAGTGAATAATTAGGTGTGCGCGGCTTC
>JAYUSC010000353.1:0-1642 GCA_043755885.1 Pseudanabaena sp.
GAACAATGCAGTAGAACCGCATAGATTTAATTGTCAAGGTTCAGCTTTTTTGTACCGCTAGGTACTGGGTTTTTTATGTGGTTGATTACCCTTGCCACGGAATATAATATAACATAGACAAGGCGGTTGAAACCGCCGTTAGCTTACATCTCAGCGCTAAAGCGCAGAGCTTTCCGCTTATCGTGTTATTTCTGTAACCAGTTTTTTGTGGCGGGGCAAAGATGCGCCACAAAAAATTGGTTACTTATAGAGATTATGGCTTTTTAATAAAGGAAGCGTTGGAGTTTGATTTCTTGTAGAAGGTCGCAAGACTATCATTATCGCCGACAAACCGCCAATGCCAAGGCTCATACATTACACCCTGATTATTATTTGGCGGGAAAGACATTTCAAAGCCGTACTTAGCAGCATTATTTTGCAACCATTGAAAAGCAGGAGTTTTCTCGAAACTAGTCGATAGATTTGCGCTTGGCATAGCACCATCTCCAATATCTAACGCATAGCCCGTGTGATGCTCGCTATGCCCTGGAGGAGCGCTAACTTTGGCTCTTTCGGCTGGGGTTTGGTTGCGTTGCTTGCTGATCTCAAAGAAAAGTTCTTGCTGCTCAGAGATCGTCCGAAAGCCGGAAATCACCACAAAATCAACACCATCAACCTTCGCATCAGCTTCCATTCGCAGAAAACTTTTTGCAGCTGCATCGTGTAGCCTAATTTCATAGCCATCTCCTGCACGCCCTATGATTCGTAATTTATTTGCAGGAGATTCACTAAATGCATGATGTCCAAATAAATCTGGTGGACTATTAGGTTCTTTAGCAATGACTTCTGGATTTGCCCTAGTGTCATTGACTTTAGGCGTAGGAGTTGCACTTCTAAATGGCGCAATAGGAATAGCCGATGGCTGAACAGTTGGCTGAGATGAAACTGATTGTGAACTTTGATCGGATGAAGTAATTTCTTTTGGTTGATTAGCGGCATTGGCATTCAGGGCAAACCAGACACGTGTGCTAACAATCGGAGATAAAAAAGCTAGTACGGCTAAACCATATGCCCACCAAGGAACTAATTGTAGCGATCGCGAAATTGAATTAACTTTTTCTGGTTGCTTTTGGGGCGATCGGTTAGGATCGCTTACCCTTTGGGCAACAGGGATATCGTTTTGGGTAGGCATAGGTATACAAACGTTTGAAGTTTTAACCAAGGTTAAATATACACAATAAATAGCTTAGCGCAATTAAAATCCAGATTCAAAGCTTGGGCTACTCTTGCCGCGCTAGCGACACAGGCTGAATAATTAATGGTACGCAGCAAAGCCGCGCACCATTAATTATTCACTGGGTAAATAATTACTACAGGCAAATTTAGATAAAAATCTTTCACTAAATTAATGTAATCCTGCATATAGATATGTTTGCTCTCTTTTACTATCAATATAGTTTCTTGAGTTTGCCCTTGAGTTGAACTTAATTCTAACAAGATTCGTTTAATATCGGTTTTAGATAAGCTCTGCGATCGCAGAATAAGTGAAAATTCTTGGCTCTACTCGGAAAATAATTAGCTAAATATCGAATAAATAACTGCTGCATTAACATGACTAGTCTGAAAGCTAGTTTGCAAGTATTTCAAGTAAGGAATGAGAATT
>JAYUSC010000354.1:0-9161 GCA_043755885.1 Pseudanabaena sp.
CCTTATAGATTACTGGCTAAAAGTTACTTAAGTTTTATTTATTCTCTTTAGTTATTATGAATCCTGCATTACAAACAGAAATTTGTCAGTTTATTCGTGAAATCGGTCAAAAAGCAATTCATTTAAGAGAATTAGGGTTTCAAGTTGATCAAAAAGGTTTTGATGATTATGTCACCAATGTCGATCGCGAACTTGATCACCTCCTAAGTCAAAGGTTTCAGGGCCGGTTTCCCAATGATGCAGTGATTAGCGAAGAGAATACGCGATCGCTAAAAATCTGGCAACAAAAATCAGAAATCGCTCAAAAATTCTGGTTTATCGATCCCATTGACGGCACTGATGACTTTATTCATGGGCGGGAGTTCTACTCCGTCATGGTCGGACTTTTAGAGTCATTCCAGCCAGTTCTCGGCTGGGTATATGCACCAAAGAGCGATCGCTTATATTTTGGCGGAACTGCAATCAACGGCATATTTATCGCTACGAATGGCAATGTCCCTGAAGTTTTATATCCCCACGCACCCATTGGCGCAAGTTGCGATCGCATAATCGTCAGCAAAAAAGATGATCTCGCCTATGGTAATGCGATTCGCGCCGCCGTTCCCAATGTCGAGTTTTATACTCTTGGTAGCTTCGGCTTAAAGGTAATGGAAGTTGTCCAAGGTCGGGCAAGCGCCTATATCTATCTCAATCGCCGCGTTAAGCTCTGGGATACGGTTGGTCCATTAGCGATCGCAAGAGCCGCTGGTTTAGTTTGTTGTGATCTCGAAGGTCGCGAAATTGGATTTGGATACGATGATATCGATCCTGAAAAGCTGACTCACCATCAATTAATCGTGATTGGCTGGCCAAATTTTATCGATGAATATCTTGATGCGATTTCTCAAGAACTTGGCAAAACCTGAGTGAAAGTTTGCAATAACCACCTAGCGATCGCACCATCATCTTCAGTGTGACTACGTTTAAGAGCTTCTTGTACAGTGGTAATTTCCAAACCTGCGAGAACCAGCGATCGCGTAACAATGCCACTACGTCCATCAGCGATCGCAAAAGCAAACACCTCAGACGTTTGAGCATTCACCACCCAATATTCTTTAACTCCCAAACGCTCATACAGTAAGCGCTTATACCCTAAATCATCTTGCAGCGTTGTCGAAGAGATTTCCACAATCAGCGTCGGCAAATCAAACTTGTTGAGATTAACAGGCGCATTATTTCGTGGTGGTAACTTCAAATCAATCCCCAGATAAAATGCAATATCTGGTTGACATTCACTTTCGCCCTTTTTCCTAAAGCTACAATTTATATACTCGTAGATACAAATATTCTTAAGTGCTGCAAATATTCCAATTACCTTAGAAACAATTGCATTTTCATGGGCGTGAATTGGTCCAACTGGTGACATCTCAATCCTCATCTTGTAATTATCATAATAAAATCCGCCTTTTTCTAAACTAGGCTCGTCCGCAAGCGCAATAAACTCATCCCAAGTTGCCTGAACCCAGCGATCGCAGACAATCTCTGCTTTAGGAGCCGTAGTAATTGTATTAACCATGATTCACCTCTAGGACTTCGGTATATTCATCATCATAAGCTTTGCTCAAGAAACTCACCAACTAGATATAGCGAGCCACAGAGAATCACAATATCATGCGATCGCAGATCATCAAAAGCAGCTTTCAGTCCTAATTGCAAATCGTCATAAGCTTGAGGCTCTGTCTTGAGGATTGCCGAGGCAATCTTGGCTAAAGCCTGAGGCGATGTCGTTGCGGGGTTAGGAACAGGGACTGGATACAGTAAATCATTAGGATGCAGCAGTGCTTGGAGAATTCCAGATTGATCCTTTGTATTGAGAATTCCTATTACCCAGAGCTTACGTTGATTTGGGAAAGACTGATCCACAAATTGTCTAAGATATTGGGCGGCTGCGACATTATGCGCTCCATCGATTAAGATTTTACGCGGCTTCCCATTCAAGTTAAATTCAATCCATTGCAATCGACCCGCCCATTCTGTATTCGCCATTCCTGTACGCAACGCCTGATCGCTAATTTGCCAACCTTGAGTTCTCAACGATTGAACTACGGCGATCGCGATCGCAGAATTAATTAACTGATGATTTCCCAGCAACGGTAAGGGATATGCAAAACCTTGCCAGATCGCGCCAGTATCTGTGCGCGTAGCCGCATTGACCAAAATTAGGGGCGCATCACATGCTGTTGATTTTGTTTGTAAGGCTGCGATCGCATCGGGATCATTCTCGGCGATTACTACAGGACATTTAGGTTTGATAATTCCTGCTTTTTCGGTTGCGATCGCACTTAATGTACTTCCCAATTGCTGACAATGATCTAGCCCAATTGAGGTAATTGCACAAACCAAAGGGCGATCGCAGACATTCGTTGCGTCTAATCTACCGCCCAAACCTGTTTCGATAATTGCAATATCCAGATTTTGCCGTGCTTTTTGTTGAGCGAAATACCACCACATCGCTGCCGTGATCACTTCAAACTGCGTTGGTGGAAACTCTATTGCGATCGCTTGTGCTACTTTCTCTAAAGACTCTAATAAATCCTGATTACTAATCCATTCGCCATTAATCGTAATCCGTTCGCGCCAATCAAGTAGATGCGGCGAAGTATAGCGCCCCACTCGATAACCCGCCGCTTGGAATATCGACAACAAAAAAGCACAAACAGAACCTTTTCCATTTGTGCCAGCGACATGAATCACGGGAATTTGTTGATGAGGATTTCCTAAAGTATTGAGCAGTTGTTGAATGCGCTCTAAACCAAGGTGGATGCCAAATTTATCGAAACTGGCAAGATATTCGGTGATGGCTGGATTAATTAGCTTTGGATACATGAACTTCTAAGGCGTAGATTTTGCCTTGGGCATCGATTTCGACAATATGACGACCCTGCATCGCGAATAGTTCACCACTATCACGCTTACCTGCGATCGCCCAAATCGCTTCTAGTCCATTCTCGGTCTTTCTGGTCGTCCAAACACGTTGCATCCCAGAATAAGATTGAAAAAATTTACGGTATAGTTGCGCGATTTGATCTTTGCCAACTACTTTTTTTGCCCCCGACGGATGAACTTCGGCTTGCTCAGCAAATAATGCTACTAATTCATTAAATGCTTGATCGTCATCATTAGCGCGATCAGAAAGTTGAAAATATTGGTCTAAAACTGTCATATTCTCTTGCCTCAATTATTTTCAAGCCCAAAACTTCGTTAAATGTAAATAATCACGCTTTATTGAAGTTTTGCTATACACGTTAATTCATTTGTAAACATATGTTAAGCCTTGTTTTACAAAACTAACTTCACCCTAAAGTGTGAACTGCAGCGCCTACGACGCTGCGATTCACAAAATTGGTTTTATAAAATATTTAAAGCGCCAATGCCAAGGGCAAGAAATCCGATAATTCCCAAAAGTGTTTTTTGCAATCTCGTTAAAACGGGCTTAATCTCATAGGCTACTAACAAACGATCTTTAACTAAATCCGCTTCTGGCTTTTCCCAAGTTTGCCCGTCATACCAGCCCGACTCTTCATAAAAAATCTTGGCGCTATCAAGCCGTTGCTTGACATGGCTCCATCCTGACAATAATAACAACACTGGCAAAACCAGCCCCACCGCGCCGCCAATACTCGCTACACAGATAAATTGCCACAAATGTCGGCTTGGTGGCTCGATGCTCAGCGCCACGGGCGAAAAAATAACTGTGAATCCTAGCCACATCAGCAACAACACTCGCAAATATTGCGATCGCGCCAGTTTTGCCCAGCGATAAAAGAAAGCTTCCTTAAGCTCGACATATTCATTGAGTGGTTGTTGCTCTTTGGGAACTGGACAGGTCATTAGTTATATGATGATCAAGTATGCTGTCAGTGTAACTCGTTTTAATTCTAATTATGAAACCGATTTTGGGTTTTTCAGGAGTATCCCAACAATGCCAATACATCAGGAGGTACTCCAAGTGCCTATCCATGAGACTTTTCAGAGCACTGTGCAGGGGGAAGGTTTTTGGATAGGCGCTCTTGTAGATTTCATTCGCCTTTCAGGCTGTCCAGTTCGTTGTAGTTGGTGTGACACTGGCTACAGCGATGGGGGGGTTAATGCGCCTAGAGAGATAAAATCATTCACGGAATTACTCAGGGAATTAAAATCTCCTAGAGTTGTGATTAGCGGAGGAGAACCTTTTATCCATAAGCAGTTGCCGCAACTTGTACAAGCATTATTGGATGTAAACAGACAGGTTAATATTGAGACTTCTGGAGCTTTTTGGCAAGAGATTCCATCATCAGCTTGGATTACTCTTTCGCCTAAGCATCATCTCAGTCCATCCTACCCAGTCAAAGAGCTGTTTTGGAAACGTGCAAACGAAATCAAATTTGTAATTAGCACGGGTCAGGAATTGGAGTTTTACAAGGATTACTTACTAACAGTCCAAGATTGTCCTATATTTTTGCAACCAGAATGGAATGTGCGCGATCGCGCCGTTTCAATTATTCTAGAGTTACTTCAACAAAACCCAACTTACAGACTCTCTCTCCAAACTCATAAATACATAGGTGTTGCATGAAAAAAGCATTATGTGTTCTTAGCGGCGGGCAGGACTCAACAACCTGTGCAGCCCTTGCTTGTCAACAGTTCGATGAAGTCCATGCGATTACATTTGATTATGGACAACGCCATGTGGTTGAACTGGAAAGCGCGATCGCGATCGCCAAATCTCTTAACCTCGCCAGTCACGAAATTATTCAATTAGGACAGATTTTAAAAGGCACATCTCCCCTAGTGTCAGATGCTCCTCTAGGGCAGTACGATTCCACAGAAGATTTGCCGAAAGGAGTCGAATCAACTTTTGTACCAGCACGTAATATCTTGTTTCTGACCTTAGCAGGAAATCGGGCGGCTGTACTTGGGATTAAAGACATTTTTATTGGGGTCTGTGAAGCGGACTTCGCAGGGTACTATGACTGCCGTCAAGTATTTATCGATTTCATGGCGAAGGCGATCGGCGAAGGGATATGGGGCGTTCCTGATTCCTTTATCATCCATACGCCCTTGATGAAATTAACCAAAGCTGAGAGCGTTAATCTTGCAGTTGAGGTGTTAGGCGATCGCTTCGAGGAGATTCTTGCCTTAACGCATACTTGTTATGCTGGAATCAAGGGTGGTTGCGGTAAATGTCATGCCTGTCTGATTCGCGATCGCGGTTTTTTGCAAGCAGGAGTTGCAGATCCAATTTGGAAATTTCGTCTTGCATCACCACTGCTATAGTTAGCACATTGCAAAAAAACACAAAATATTCTCTGACATCTTGGGCTTGACATGCTAAAAACTTTCAGTATTATTCGCCAGACTGTAATTGTGACAGTTTGTTCGTTGACGCTAACGGCTGGCGAACTTGTGCAAGCTCAAGTTGACTCAGATCCGATTCTTAAAATTGGTATTGTCCAACGTTTTGGCGAAAGACCACAGGATCGGCTCACCCTCAAGGCTACCTCTGGTGGCAAACTAACCCTTTCTTTCCCATCTGCTGACGGAAAAACTACGCAAACATTAAGTAGCGATCGCATAGTCATCGAAATTGCGCCACAGCAATTAACACAACCAATTCTCGAAGAGAAGTTAGTCCTCAGTAATCACCGTAGTTTTGAGAATGCGGCGGCGAGTGCGTTCCATTGGAATGAGAAAGGGATTCAGACCGAAATTGCTCAACCGAGGCGTTGGCAAGTATGGGCAAAGCGCGATACATATGACTCAATGTTATTGCGTTATTTGATGTTTTATACACTGCGATCGCAAGGCAATCTGACCGTACAGCTCGATCGTCGGATCTTGCCCCAAAAAGCGATCGCCTCATGGACAGTCGGAGATTTTCGGTATAACCGCGATCGCCTTGATGTTAGTAGCAGCACAGGGCTGATTGAAGTTAGCTATCAAAAAGAGAATAAATCGGAGATTAGCAATCGGGCTTATGCAGGGAGTTTGAGGTTACAACCCAATGCTCATCAAAGTTTCACCTTGGTTAATAACGTTCCCTTAGAAACTTATGTGCGCGGCGTAGTTCCCCATGAAATTGGTTACAATGCTCCCTATGCATCAGTCCAAGCTCAAGCGATCCTCGCTCGTACCTATGTGCTGGCTAGTTTGCATCGCTTTAAAGTCGATGAATATGAG
This sequence comes from Pseudanabaena sp., assembly GCA_043755885.1. Classification (GTDB taxonomy): domain Bacteria; phylum Cyanobacteriota; class Cyanobacteriia; order Pseudanabaenales; family Pseudanabaenaceae; genus Pseudanabaena. The sequence goes on from JAYUSC010000354.1 coordinate 6,199, forward strand.
CTTTGTGCGGATACGCAGTGCCAAGTATATCGAGGTTTAGAAGATACAACGGAAGTCGCCGATCGGGCGATCGCCGATACTAGAGGCTTGGTTCTGACCTACAACAATAAGGCGATCGACGCGCTCTATTCGTCAACAACGGGCGGTCTTACCGCAGACTATAACGATATTTGGGATGGAACACCACGCCCCTATTTACAATCGGTACTAGATCTTGCAAATCGTCGTGAAAATTTGCGATCGGCAAATATTGCTGACGATAAAGATCTCAAAGCATTTTTAGAACGTCAACAAGGATTTAATGAAGATGGGTGGAAAAATCTGCGTTGGCGGAGACTTGGCTCGTTAGACGAATTGCAAATCTCTTTGAAAAAGTTTTTGCGATTCTCTGGAGATAGTACAACTAATTTTAGTGCGATTAAACAATTGCAAGTCTCCAAAAGAGCCGCCTCAGGACGAGTTTTAGAAATGGAAGTAACGACTGATACTGGCAAAATCTTCGTCAAAAAAGATGAAATCATCGATGCTTTCGATCCACCTGATAGCACTTTCTTTAAACTAGAGCCAATTTATCAAAATAAAGTATTGACTGGATATGCTTTTGTTGGCGGTGGCTTAGGGCATGGCGTGGGCATGAGCCAAACAGGTTCCTATAATTTAGCGCGTATGGGCTGGACTTACGATCGCATTCTCAACTTTTATTACACAAACGCGCAGTTACAAAAACTGCGTCCCGAACATTACACGCCGCGCCAATAAAAAAATGCCCGCTACGCGGGCATTTTTTTATTGGGTTTTAACTACGCAGATCGGCGATCGCACTCAGCGCGACATTTGCGATCGCTTGATCAGTGGCTCTAGGCAAATGGTAATACTTACCGCCACCTGCGGCGGCAAGTTCCTTCGCAAAGCCAGTCGAAACAAATTTATTTTCGGTGTCAATTACCAATAGCCCCAAATTCAAAGCGCGAACTTTGCGGCAAATATCAATCAATTCCGCTTTAATATCAGGCTTGTTTTCGGGGTCAATTGGCTCGCCCATCGATCGTGCCAACGGCACATTGCCACGCCCATCCGTAATCGCCACAATCGTCACCGAGCCAACATCGCCTGACTGTCTAGCATTCATCGCCACTCTCACCGCCTGAGTCAAGCCATGCGCTAGCGGCGAACCACCACCGCAAGGCATCGTATCCAAACGACGACGCGCCGCCTCGATGGAACGGGTGGGCGGTAACAATACATCTGCTTTTTCACCACGGAAGGGAATCAGAGAAATCTGGTCACGATTTTGATAGCTATCAGTCAACATTCGCAAAGCCGCACCCTTAGCCGACTGCATCCGATTTAGTGCCATCGATCCAGACGCATCGACCAGAAATATAGTTAAGGCTCCAGCTTTACGAGCCAGCTTCTTCGCTCTAATATCCACATCCTCAACGATGACTTTACGATGCGGTTGGCGCAATCTTCTTGCTTTTTGATAGGGAGCCGAGGCTCGGAGCGTGGCATCAACTGCAATGCGATCGCTCTTTCCTTGAGGCAAAATTGGCTTGATATAACGCCCACGCTCTTGCGAATAGATCACATTGCGCGTACCCGATCGCCCTTGCTTCTGCATCGACTGCGCGAAAAATAGCACTTCAGGATCAAGAATTACACCTTCAGGATCAAAGACAAATTCTTCAGGAATTTCAGGAGATTCATCCTGCTCCTGCTCTTGTTCCTGATCCTCTTGGTCTTCATCATTCTGCTCTTGTTCGCCGTCATCCTGATCTGGTGGCGGTGGCGGCGCTTGCTGCTGCTGTTGCTGTTCAGGTTGTTGTTGTTCTGGTTGTAAAGGCGATCGCGGCACGATTACCAACTCCACCGCCTGACGCAAATCATCAGCATTAACTTGAGTCCGACTTTCCAAAGCCGCCGCCGCCTTTGCCACCCGCAATGCAAACAACTCAGCGCGATGCCCTTGGACTCCGCCCCGCACCGCTTCAGCAACTAAATACTGAATCTGCGCTCTCGAAATTGTGATATCTTTCAGCCATTCCCGCGCCAAAATAATCTGTGTGCGCAGATCATCAATATCTGAGTCATAGCCGCTCAAAAATGCTTCAGGAGAATTGGCATAGCCCAACACCATATCCACTGCTTCTACTCTCTGATCAAGAGAGAGAACTCCATCGGCAGAAAGATTAATCGCAATCCGATCCATCAAATGTTCGCCTAATGTCCCCTCTTCGGGATTATAGGTCGCAATTAACAATGGCTGGCAAGGATGCTGATAGCTAATGCCTTCGCGTTCGACTTGGTTGTAGCCTGTGGAGAGAACCGAAAGCAATAGATTAGAAATCTGCGGATCAAGTAAGTTAATTTCATCGATATAAAGAACGCCGCGATGAGCTTCTGCTAATATCCCTGGTTGAAATACGGTCTGACCTTCACGCACTGACCGACTTACATCCACCGAGCCAATCAGCCGATCTTCAGTAATTCCTAACGGAATCTGAATAAACGGCGCAGGAATCACTTTAGTTTCGATTTCGCCAAGTTCTTTGCCCTGCATCGCTTCGACCAAAGCATCATCCCATTCATCAGGATTGGTCGGATCGCAGTTACTTAAAGATGCGATCGCAATTTCAATAGGTGGTAGTAGGGCATGAATACCACGGGCAAGTACAGATTTGGCAGTGCCGCGTCTACCTGCGAGGGCAATGCCACCGATATGCGGATCGATCGCAGCTAGCAGTAAAGCGGTTTTAATCGCTTCTTGACCGACCACAGCCGCAAGGGGAAATGTGATAGGGGTATAAGAGATGTTTGTGGTTGGGGTGGCGGGCGGCGAAGAGACCATGCGATCGGGTTGGGGAAATATAAAAGTTTTAGGAAATGAAATTTTAAGCTTCAAGTCAATTATAGCGTTTAGTAGTCTAAGAACCCATTTAGGGACTTACAAGAAATAATTGAAC
>JAYUSC010000355.1:0-3828 GCA_043755885.1 Pseudanabaena sp.
GGTGTGACGGGCTTAGCCCGTCACACCAATTTTGGGGTTCTAAAGTCGTTGAGCGATGCGGAGCTTAGCCGATCGCGATCGTGGATTTGCACGAGTTTCTTCATCTGTGGCAATAATGACTTTTTTGGTGAGAACTTGTAAGCGATCGTCTTCGCGAAAGGTATGTTTCACAATCCGATCTTCGAGACTATGGAAAGTAATTACAGCGATTTTACCGCCTGTTTTTAGCCAATTTGGAGCCACAGCTAGCCATTTTTCGAGGCTCTCTAATTCACGATTGACCGCAATTCTTAGGGCTTGAAAAGTGCGGGTGGCGGGATGGATTTTGCCATGACGATAACTGGCGGGAACACATGCCGAAATCGCATTGGCTAGTTCTAATGTGGTTTTAAAAGGACGCTTCTCGACAATCTGTGTCGCAATTCTGCGGGAGAGTTTTTCTTCTCCAAATTTAAAGATCAGATTCGCCAGTTCTACTTCTTTATAATGATTGACAATTTCCGCAGCAGTCAAGGTTTGGCGGTTATCCATTCGCATATCGAGATCGCCTGACTCGCGGAAGCTAAATCCCCGCTCCGCCACATCAAACTGGGTCGAACTCACACCCAAATCAGCAAGGATGCCATCAAATAATAAATCTGACGCAGGTTTATACTCACAAAAATTTCCGCGCCAAAAAGTAACTTGATTGCGATAATCCGCTAATTTTTCGCTAGCAGCTGCGATCGCAAATTCATCGCGATCGATCGCCACTAAGCGCACATTTTCCGCCCCTTGCAAAATTAATGAGCTATGCCCACCACCGCCAACTGTGCAATCGAGGTATAGCCCACCTGAAATAATCTCTAAACCTGCGATCGCAGGTTCGGCAAGTACAGGCACATGATGAAACTGAGCAGTCATATTTTTGATGTGTAACATAGATTGCCTAAGAAGAACGCTCTGCGCCCTCTTAGTTTTGAAAACAAAGCACCTTATTGCGACTATCAATATGTATCTTGATAGTCGCAATAAGGTAACCAAAGTCATTAATATAGTCTACTATGCTGTTTATTTTCCGAATTTGTCACCATGAAACATACTCTCTCCGTTGTCGTCCAAGATGAGGCAGGCGTGCTGACCCGCATTGCTAGCTTGTTCGCCCGCCGAGGTTTTAATATCGAGAGCCTTGCGGTCGGGACTGCCGAGCAAGATGGGTTTACGCGCATTACGATGGTGGTCTCTGGCGACGATCACACGATTGAGCAAATCACCAAGCAGTTGCATAAACTGATCAATGTGATTACCATCCTCGATTTTACCGATATTCCTTGTGTTGAGCGCGAGTTAATGCTCGTTAAAGTAAATGCTGCTCCAATTGTGCGATCGGAAATCATCGAAATATCTCAGATTTTCCGCGCTCGGATTGTGGATGTGGCTGATGATTTCGTCACGATCGAAGTAGTTGGCGATCCAGGCAAAATGGTGGCTATTTTGAAAATGTTAAACAAGTTTGGCATTCGCGAAATTGCTCGTACTGGCAAAGTTTCCTTAACTCGCGAATCGGGAGTTAATACGGAATACCTCAAAATTTCCAAAAATAGCCTAGGCAGCGCCATCTCTAACTTCTAATTTAGATCGCCGACTTTTTATAAAAATCAGAACACATTTAAAAAAGCGTTGCTTCGCAACGCTTTTTTAAATGTGTTCTGGTTCGCAGAAGCGCGAAGCGCTATAAAATGCGGATGGAGAGACTCGAACTCTCACATCAAAGATACTAGAACCTAAATCTAGCGCGTCTACCAATTCCGCCACATCCGCTTGGGTAAGGTGTTTTTTGCACCGAATAAAATAATACAGCAATCTGGGTAAATTGCGACACAATTTTTTTGAGTAGGAAATAAAAAAGATGTAAAACGCCGCCTTTACCTTCTTGCTTTTATTGCTATACAATCGTTTTGATTAACTGCTCGATCTATATTTCTGCGCTGAGCTTACCTTTAGCAACCTCGTTGAGCATGTCTGTCTAGTGCATATTCATAAGCCTCAAAAAATCGATCTAGAGCAAATTTATCCCTGCCCTTGCCCTCGTAAACGAGGGCAGCTAAAGCCGATCGCATTGACTGATGCTTTTGGTTGCGATCGCTGTTCTTTGCTATTTCAGCTAGAAAATGATGGCTATAGTCTTTTGCAATTAGGTGGTATTGAACCTCAACAACATACATGGCAATGGACTGGCAAATGGCAACCGATTCGGGGAAATGATCAACAGGCTAAGTTAGAAACGGCTTTGATGTACATGGCTGCGGTATTATTTTTTGCGCTAATCATTGTCTGGGCGCTAAATCTAAAATCAACTTTGGGTATTCCTTTAGTGATTTTGTTGTTTACCCTTTTGGGTTTGCTAATATGGCGATTGATCGTGATTCGTCAGCGCGATATTTAACAATTATTTATTACAGAGTATGTCACCAGAAGACCTTACAGGCTTCATTTATAAATCCCATGCGGCAGCGCTGCAACTCATGCAAGTTTCTACCAGAGAACGGGATAGTTTGCTGTTAGAAATTGCCAATGACGTTAAAAAGCACAAAAATGCGATTCTAGAAGCTAATACACTGGATTTAGAAGCAAGTCGAGATATGGCTGTACCAGATTTGGTACTAGAGTGGCTAAAACTGACTCCCGAACGGCTCAACAATGCGATCGACTGTCTGATCCAACTTGCCAATCTACCTGATCCACTAACCCTCCATGTGGGCATTAATGGCTATCAGCGCGTACCTCTAGGAGTAGTAGCTTTTATATACGAGGGTTTTCCACAACTGGGCTTAATTGCGGCGGGGATGTGTCTTAAGGTCGGTAATACGATTATTCTCAAGGGAGGGACTGAAAGTACAAATACGCAAGAAGTGATCGCTGCGATCGCAAAAGATATCCTCATTGCCAAAGGGTTTCCTGAAGCCTGTGTGACATCTGTACCCAAAGGTGTGACGCTCAAAGAATTAATCGTCCAAGAAAAATATTTACGCTTGGTTATTCCTTATGGTCGTCCTAGCTTTGTGCAGCAAGTGAGCAAGCAGGCGACGGTTTCGGCTTTGCCAATTTCCATGGGCAACTGCTACCTATATCTATCAGCTTCGGGTAAGTTGGACTTTGCCAAAGAAATTATTCTTAATAGTCGTAAAGGTGATCCCGATGCGGTGAATGCGATCGAAAAGGTGGTTGTACATCGGTCATGGCTCGATCGCGCTTTAATCGATCATGGGTTAGGTGAGTGGATTAGCAGTCTCAAAAAGCAAGGTTTGGCAGTGCGTGGCTGCGCGGAGACAACTGCTTATTTTCGGCATTTTCTAGAAGAATCCCATAGCGAAGAAACCGATAAACCCAGTCAAGTCCTGATTGACCAATCGATCGAGCTTGAGGATATCTGGGGGCAGGCTTATTTGGATGAGACAATCGCGATCAAAATCGTTAATGATACAGAGGAGGCGATCGCATGGATTAATCAATACAGCAGTGGTCATGCTGATGTATTGCTGACGGATTCCTTATCAGAGCGCGATCGCTTTGTGAGTCGGATCAATAGCAGCACGATATTTGTCAATGCCCATAGCCGCTTTAGTCGTTGTTCTAAAATTGGCGATAGTGGCAATGCCAAAATTGCTTTGGGCATGTCTAGTTTAAAAACACGCGGTGCATCTAGATACCCAGGGGTAATTGATATTTATGCGCTTACCACCACTAAGCAAGTGCTGACAAGTTCTTTGCGATCGCCGTAATATCTTGGGAATCAATTATTTTGTTCACGCCCATAAATCTCTGTAATGTCTGCGGTGCTAAGTAGCT
>JAYUSC010000356.1:0-1638 GCA_043755885.1 Pseudanabaena sp.
CTCGCATGAGGGCGTTGCCTAGTCCCAGAAGAACTCTCAAAATACCAAAACCTAAAAAGCTTACCCTGTAATCTGTCCCGCTTTAAGTTGCTACCCAGCAAAGCCAAAGCAGGAAAAATCCACGATAAAAAGCAACTGGATGAAGAGGACTGGGTAAGCAACATTCCCGATACCGTAGTGATTGAGGGAGATTTGGGATATCAGGGCTTACAGAACGAGTTTGTAAATGTACACTTACCCCACAAAAAGCCAAAAGGTCAAGAGTTGCCTGAAGCACAAAAGCAGGAGAATCGAGAATTTAGCAGTCAACGAGTGAAATGTGAACATGCCCACGCAGGGATGAAACGATATAATTCTGTTACAGCAGTTTATCGCAATCGTGTACATGATTTTGATGACCGTCTCATGTTGATTGCGGCTGGTTTATGGAACTTCTATTTAGATACTGCTTAAAAACGGATAGAAAAAGTAAAACCTCATCTGTGCTTTGCTTTTGTTTCCCAACAGGTCTAAAAATTGAGTGCTTATGTAAATTGCTGGATTTGGAGATATTTTCTTTTGTTCTTCAAAGGAATCTTTAAAATTTGAAAAATCTTGATACTCGTCAGGATTAGGCAAATTTGAGGTTAAAGACAATTTAGAATACTTAACTTGCTTAATTAGACCAGATTTTTTCAAATCGTTTTTAACCCAATTAAACTGTGTTTTAATCTGCTGTTCTTGTTCTTTCTGTTGTGAGCTAAGGATTAGTTTGACCTGCTCAAGAATTTCCTGATTTGTTCCCGAACCTCCCAGCCTTATTAAAGCCCTAATAACTATAAGAGAAACTTCACCATCTTTAAGCATATTTGGCGACTGAGCCATAAGGTTTAAATATCTTGAGTATTAAAGAGATTATCATTGATAATAAAGCCAAAATACTGCATAGATGCTCAATATGCAATAAAATGCTAAGTTAGCTTTACTAAGTCTAGATTTAGTATTGATTGGGAAGTAGGCGATCGCCCTTAATTAATTCCCTGAAAAACAGCGACTACACCAAACTCGTCTCAAGTTGCGATCGCAGAAAACTTAATCTCAACCTTCTGATTGAGAGCGCCAGCAATTTTCTGTAACATTGACAGCGAATGTCCATCATAATCGGCATCCTCAAGCTTTGCGATCAATGAGACTGTTAAAAGCGATACAATGATATCAACGCAATCTCAGCGCAACCTTTATGCCCGCTAAAGACATCTATCACGATAACGTTTGTAACGCTCTCATCAAAGATGGTTGGACGATCACAGACGATCCTCTTGTTCTCAGTTTAGGCACTCGTTCTGTCTATATTGACTTGGGCGCAGAAAAACTAATCGCCGCCGAACGAGACAATCAAAAAATTGCCATTGAAATCAAAAGTTTTCTGAGTTCTTCTCCCATCCGCGATCTTGAAAATGCTTGAGGACAATTCTTCTTATACGCCAGAGCGCTCAAAAAAAAAGAACCAGATCGTTGTTTGTACTTGGCAATTCGACTCAGTACTTTTGAGACGATATTTCAATAAGAAGCTGGACAGCTTATATTAGAAGAACCTGACTTTCGTCTTAGGGACTTGCAAGAAATAATAAAACCCAAAAATGTTGCGGCGGGCTACGC
>JAYUSC010000357.1:0-1636 GCA_043755885.1 Pseudanabaena sp.
ATAAATCATTACATTTACAAAAATAAATCTCGTAGGGGCGAAGCATTACCGCAACCATTCACGCATATCACCACAATCATCAAACGGTAATGCTTCGCCCAAACCCCACAACGCAGCCACAATTTATCGGTGAGAGGGAAGAGGGTTAAGCATTTGCGTACAGAGATTTTTTGTGGGGGGGGGATATTGTGGCGCTAATGCTTGACCCCTACATTTTGTTGGTATGTTGTGGGCGATCTTTATCAAATCAACCCTAATGATCCTTTAACAAGTATAAGTAGGTGTAAGTGTTGGTTTTGCTATACTCCAGTAACTAAGAATGTTGAACCTAAAGATTATGCTAGTTGAATCAAACTTTACGAAAATCTTAGAAGCCGCCGACCAACTTCTAATTGAAGATCAAGAAGACTTAATTAAGATTCTTCAAAATCGCCTTCGCGATCGGAGAAGAGCAGAATTAATCAAAGAAGTTCAGGACGCTCAACGTGAATTTGCACTTGGTCAATGCCAGCCCACAACACCTGAACAGCTAATGCAGGAGCTTCTATCATGAAGTTCGTCTTGCTGCGTTCAAACACATTTGTGCGATCGGCTAAGAAATTCCTCAAAAAACATCCAGAAATAGCCCCAAGTCTTCAAAATACCCTAGAACTACTATCCATAGAACCATTTCATTCTCGCTTAAAGACCCATAAATTAAAAGGAGAATTTCAGGACTCTTGGGCTTGTAGTGGTGGATATGACCTCAGAATTATCTTCAAGTTTGTAGAGCATGAAGAAGTACAAGCAATTCTTTTAGAGACAGTAGGCACTCATGATGAGGTTTATTAACCGCATTACCGCAACCATCTACGCATATCACCCCAACCAGCGATCGGTAATGCTTCGCCCAAGCCCCACAACTTTTTGCATATGCTCCAAACACTCAGAGAGATAAACTGACAAACCTAGTGAGGAACATCAACGATGAAACGGATTATATCTAGTCTTTGCTTTGCAGGATGCCTCTGGACAACCGCCATCCTTCCCATCGAAATTACCAAACAAGCGATCGCACCTAGCCAAGCCCAAGAAACCACCTCAACCGCCAAAAACGATACCGAGCTTTATTACCTTTACTACGGACAAAAAATCTCCCTACGTCAGCGCGATAACGCGATCGCAGTTGCCTTTAAACCCACAGAAGGCGGATTGCGTGGCTCCCTTACCGAAGCACTCCAGCGCGAGCTAAATGGCAATAACACCCGCGAACTCACCCTCACACCCCAACCCGCAAAACCTGAAGTCGAAGTCAAAGCACTAGGCGATCGCTATGCCCTGATCGAATTTTCGGCAGAAACCAGCGACCAAGAACGCAAGGAAATTACTCGCAAAGCCGAAACCAGATCCTATGTCGCCTCGACCCTGCCCGTCCTCAATCGCAATGACAGTAAAGACAATAGCGAAGCGATCGTCCTTCCCAATGAAATTACTGTCAGCTTTGAGCCGAAACTCACCTCTAGCCAAGTTCAACTGATTCTCAATCGCAACAACTTAGAAATTGTGCGTCCGCTTCGGTTTACCCAAAATCGTTATATCGTGCGATCGCGATCGGCAACGGGAACCGATATTCTCACCGCCTCCAATCAACTCAATG
>JAYUSC010000358.1:0-1633 GCA_043755885.1 Pseudanabaena sp.
CGCGGCTTTGCCGCGCCACACAAAAATTGCTTCTTTATTAACTAATATGCACCCTTACCAAATAAAACTAGCCGTAGAGTTTCAATGAGAATTTCTAAATCGAAATTTAGTGACCAGCGATCTATATAGAAGAGATCTAACTTGGCGACATCATCAATTGTATCTAAATCCGATCGCCCCGAAATTTGCCATAAACCCGTAATCCCTGGCATGACTAAATGGCGGGTATGATGCCAACTGGTAAATCTTGCTACATCCCTGACAGGCAATGGTCTCGGCCCAACTAGACTCATTTGTCCAATTAACACATTGAATAGTTGCGGAAGTTCATCTAAACTTGTAGAACGCAAAAAATGCCCAATTGGAATTATGCGTGGATCTTTTGCGATTTTGAACATGACCCCATCGGAACTTTTGTTAAGGTGTTCTAGTTCAGCTTGGCGGCGATCGGCATCCATAAACATACTGCGAAACTTCCACATACGGAAAGATTGCCCCTGCAAGCCAATCCGATCTTGAGTATAGAATACGCTTCCTTTAGAGCTGGTTTTAATTGCGATCGCAACGCCAATAAATACAGGCGATAAAAGTATTAACCCGATCAAGGATGCTCCGAAATCCAAACAACGCTTAAAAATATATTCCCAATTCGCTAGCAGTGATGACTCAATCCGAATCATTGGCATTGATGCAAAGATCTCTGGAGTGCCGCGCCGATGCAGCAGCATTAAGCTCGATGGAACTAGCCTTAGTCCAATTCCTGCATTGCGAAGTTGCCAATATAATTGCGATGCAAGCTGTGTTTCGGGTAATCCTTCGGCAATCACTTCTTTTGCACCAGAGCTAATAATAGATTGCATAGAATGCGAAGTATTGGCGAGCGAAGAGGTGAGTACCCCGACAACTTTGTATCCAGTTCTTTTTTCGACGATTTTGGCTAGGTATGACAAGCGATCGCTAGGCGCAATGATAAAAACAGGTGTATGAATTCTAGCGATCGGAAACTGATCAAAGAGCAAAGTTAAGAGCAAGCGTAAGCCGATAATCATCACCACGCTGCCAATCCATGCAGGGAAAAATAGCGATCGCGGCGCATCAACAGTGGGGCTGTAAAAATAGCTGACCACCAAAGAGGTCATGTAAACGCTGCTAATGACTTGAGCTTGCTTTACATAGTTACGCCATTGTGACTCGCCTCGATAAAAGTTGTGATAAGCAAATCCTGTGACGATCGCAGCGGCAAAAGCCCAAAACAAACCTGTTAACCCTGCAAACTCTCCCCAATTGAGTTCTGGTGGTAGTGGTGAAAAGCCTTGATTAAGTCTCCGAGAAACTTGCCATGCTATGCCCAATCCCAAGGTGTCACTAGCAATTAGGAATAGCGATCGCAACCAGTTGGACTCGACCATAGACCATTGTTTGATCTGGTTACCTGCTCGAATGTCATATTTTTTCGCACATGGCTCGGTGCGCTTTTGGGTTGGTTTGCGATCGCTACTCACTCTCATATTCCTCTTTTGCTCTTAATCTGATTGTGCATCACAAAATCTGCTTTGTTTAAGTCCATGTTTGCTATCTTGCCCAAATACTGTCTCCAATCAAACCCCAAATGAGAGTTGCGGCGCGAAGCGCC
>JAYUSC010000359.1:0-1623 GCA_043755885.1 Pseudanabaena sp.
CCCGCCGCAACATTTTTGGGTTTTATATGGATTATTTTTTTCTTGGGATTCCCTTATCCCTGACCACATGATTGTTTTACTTGACTCGGCATCCTATCAAACCCCAACTCCACCCCCGCTAACCTAGAATGCCGCTATTGGTCAGAGAGATTAGTATTCAAGGGTTATAGATTAATTGTTCCTGAAATTACCGACTATGAAGTTAGGCACGAAATCACTAGGCGGAAATGTCATCCTTGCGCCGTAGGTAAGAATCACATAGTGATCGCGATTTTACCCATTACCTGACGCTGTTCAAGTGCATGAATAGCAATGGGAACTTCGCTCAAGTTATAGCGATGGGAAATGAAGGGGGAGATTTTGCCAGATTCAAGGAGATTACTCAAAATGGTGAGATCATTCTGATTGGGTTTTGAAGCTAGACATTGAACTTTGCGTCCGCTGATTCTTGAAATCAAAGCTCCAAAGAACATTATTTGAAAAAATCTAACAGTAGAGCCACCGACAAGAACGTAATTTCCATGATTACTCAATACTGGTAGATAATGGAAGACTGAACGGTAAGCGGCAGCATCCAGAATTAGGTCGTAATGCTCTCCATTTTTAGTGATATCTGCTTGGGTGTAATCGATGACGTGATCTGCACCGAGCGATCGCACCATCGCCATTTTTTTAGTACTACATAGAGCCATCACCTCAGCACCAAATGCTTTGGCAATTTGCACTGCAAACGAACCTACACCACCCGATGCACCATTGATCAACACCTTCTGTCCCGACTGAATCTGTCCAAAGTCACGCGGTCCCTGTAAAGCAGCAAGAGCCGCCGCAGGAACGGTTGCGGCTCTTGCTCAAATGAGGCGTTGGTAGGTTTTAAGACTAAGGCGGATTCATCAGCGCAGACGTACTCGGCAAATGCACCGAAACCACATCCAGAGAGGTCACCAAAGACCTCATCATTAATCTGAAACTGGGTGATATCTTTACCTACAGCCTCAACTCGTCCTGCGACATCCATACCGAGGGTCTTAATTTTTGGCTTGAGTATGCTTCCAAACATGAGCCTAGCTAGGAAAGGTGTACCGCGCATTAGATGCCAATCACCAGAATTGACGGAGGCAGCCTGAACTTTTACCAGCACACCTTTGTCTGCGACTAAGGGCTTATCTACTTCTTTGAGACTCAACATATCTGTTGAGCCATAATTGCTCTGAGAGATCGCTTTCATATTATTATTTATTTTATAATGACTTACACTGTAAGTTTGTCAAGATCGCAAGCAAATTAGATGCTATATGTGAATCTTGGGATTAGCTGCGTCTATATCAGTAGCAACAAGAAAAAGCTCAAATAGTTCAAATAGTGTAGATGACTAAAACGACCAACTCAGATCCCTTGCTCCATATCCCATTGAGTCGGGAACGGATTTTACGTGCTGCCATAGACTTGGCTGACAAGGATGGGCTTGAATCACTCTCAATGCGGAAACTTGCTCAGGAGATGGGTGTTAAGGCGATGTCGCTGTATAACTAGGGCTTGCTGAAAAAGTAGGAAAAAAGCACTCCCAAAAATTGATTAACGCTCAACGAAGTTGAGACATAAGTTTTTATTCAATAAATTAGA
>JAYUSC010000360.1:0-3792 GCA_043755885.1 Pseudanabaena sp.
TGGGCAAAGCCCGCCGCAACAATCTTGGGTTTTATATGCACAGGTTATTTAATTTTCATTCCTAAGTATATATCCGCGTCCAAACCCAAAAGAGAAAGACGGCGCGATGCGCCACCTTTCTCTTTTGATTTCGCAGAAATATTGCAACTCACTTTATGTAGATAGAATTCCTGCGATAAGTAGCTAGGTGCAATTAAATATAAAACCCAAAGAACCAGCTTCTTTGGGTTCTGGGTTTTATTATGCCTAGCTACTTAGCTGATGTGGCAAAGCTCCTACAAAATCTAAATCCCTCTGTGGTTGCCATGCCATGCTAGCAGCAAGAGATTGATCATCTGCGTTCCGCGTAACATCAGTTTTTTGTTTTTTAAGTTCCCATGCGCCGCAACCAACGATAATGAGATAGAAATCCTGCCCAGAGAGAACTATGCTGGTTATATTTCACCCCAAATTCTTGACAAGTTTGCTCAACCACTCTAGAAATTGCAGGGTAATTAATATGACAAATATTAGGGAATAGATGATGCTCAACTTGGAAATTTAGCCCACCCAGTAACCATGTCACATAGGCATTATTCCGCGAGAAGTTGACTGTTGTCTCAATCTGATGGATCGCCCAGTCATTCTCAATGACGCAAGCTTCGGCAACTGGTATCGGAAAATTCGCTTCTTCAACTACATGGGCTAGCTGGAAGACTACACTAAGTACGATTCCTAAAGTTACGGCAACTAGTCCGTAACTAGCTAAAACTAGCCAAATCGAATGAAATAGCAAGGGAATTCCAAAGGCAATTGTAAAAAAGACGAGCTTTCCGACAAAAAATATGGCGAGATTGGCTTGCTTTGGGCGCGGATAAGTGCGATCGCCAATTTTGCCAGTAATCAGGCAATAAAAGTCATCATAAAAATGCCATTTGATTCCTAACAGTCCGTACAACACCCAAAGATAATATTGTTGCCAACGATGAAATGGAAGTCGCGCATGGGAAGGGGAAAGTCGCCCAAAAATCCCCACTTCTAAATCCATATCGTAACCAGCAATATTCACATAGGTATGATGCAAAACATCATGCTTCCAATGCCAAACATATGAGCTAGCACCAATCAAATCTAAACTCATCGACATGAGCTTATTTACCCATGCAGAACTTGAATATGCATGGTGTGCACCATCGTGCTGAATACTAAATCCGATCCCTGCGGTGATAAGCCCTAGCACAATGCAAAGGGGAATTACTTGCCACCATGTCTGAGCCATGCAGACTAACCCAGAATATACCCCGAAAAAACTTAGCAATAAGATGATTGTCTTAATATACATTTGTGGACAATCCCGCTCCCTGAGATCACCACTTTGGAAAAGTTCGTCAACCCTTCGTCTCAGTTCAGCTTGAAATCCACTGTTTTTAGCGAATTTTAGTTTTTTTGCTGATTCTTTCTCGTGACCAATCACAAACTGCTGAGATTCATTTCGCTCTTGCATCTTTTACCATTTCTAATTAATGTCGTATTTATAATTTTCGCCTATACTAATTATCTTGATAGGCTGCGATCGCAATATATTCCTGATGGTACATGATTCACATGCATATTCTGTACACAATTTATTAGTTCAGTTTTTTACCGCGAATGGAATAATCTAATAGCTCCATTGGATGCATGAGTAGAACATTTTTATTTTGCAATTTCAAATGCTTACGAATCTGGGTGATACAGCCCACATTTGCCGAAGCAATTAACTGAGCGCCTGTATCAGTAAGGTTTTCGACTTTCATCTCACCCAACTCATGACCAACTTCTGGCTGCAAAATATTGTAGATCCCTGCACTACCACAGCATAGAGCCGCATCAGCCGATTCCCTTAGTTGCACATTCGGGATTTGACGTAACAACCGACGTGGTTCGAGGCTGATCTTTTGTCCATGCAGCATGTGGCAAGCATCTTGATAAGCGATCGCTAAAGGTTGATCTTGCAAAGGCGATAGTTGCGCCGTCAATCCCACATGGTCAAGAAATTCTTGCACGTCCTTTACTTTTTGAGAGAAGAGCTTTGCTTTCTCAGCATAGTTAGGATCATCTTTCAAAATATGTCCATATTCCTTGAGCGTATGACCACAGCCCGAAGCATTAACTAAAACTGCATCAAGATTTAAATTTGCAAAAGCATCGATAGTTTGCTTGGCTAGTTCCAACGTCTGTGCTTCCTGTCCTTGGTGATGCGACAAAGCTCCGCAACAACCTTGCAATTTGGGAACTACGACTTCGCAACCATTTGCAGTCAATACGCGCACGGTCGCATTATTCACCTCTGGCAAAAATACGCGCTGCACACAGCCCAAAAGCATTCCTACGCGATAACGCTTTTCACCTTTTGCAGGAATCACTTCAGGCAAAATGTCCTGAAAAGATTGAGGAGTAAGTTCGGGTAATACTGATTCCATAGCAGTTATTTGCTTGGGCAGAAATTTCTCTAGCCAACCCGTCGATCGCAATAATTTTTGTAAGCCTAGTTTTTGATAAACCAATAGGGGCGCGAGCAAGACCCTCAGACGATTGGGGTAGGGGAAAGTTGAGAAGATAAATTGACGTAATACTTTTTCAGGTAGCGATCGCAGATGGTTGCGCTCAACTTGGGCGCGAGTTGCTTCGATCAGTTGGTCATACTGCACACCTGATGGACAAGTAGTCACACAGGCTAGACATCCTAAGCAAGTATCAAAATGCTGTGCGATCGCAGGAGATAAAGGAATATCACCTTCATTAATTCCATCCATTAAATAAATGCGCCCGCGTGGCGAATCAGTCTCTTTGCCAATCACCCGATAACTAGGACAAGTCGATAAACAAAATCCACAATGCACACAAGCATCAATTAGTTGTGGATTTGGCGGATTTTTGCTGTCAAAATTAGGCTTGTCGAAAACTTGCATATTTACTTGGTTATAAAAAAAAAGATTATTTACTAAAACATGCGATCTGGGCTGAGTAAGCCACGCGCATCAAACTGTTGACGGAGTTTACTCATCAAATCACTAGCATTACCTGTATATCCCCAAACATTCTTCTTAAACTTCAATTCATGGGGGGCTTCCAGAATAGTCAAAAATCCACTATGGGATTCGGCAATGCTTCTAACTTTAGCAAGCTGATCTGCGATCGCAGTTAAGTCCTGTACATCTTCTAAACGCAAAACGCCTAAACCACTACCAGCATGTATTTGCAAATAATAGGATTGCTCATCAAAAATTTGTTCGCATTCTTGCAGAAATGACACGCTAGCCGATGGCAATACACCCAGCTTACAAACCATAGGAGCATCTTTTTCAGGTTGCTCCGAATTACGCAGCTCATCCTGCCAGATCAGGATTTCTAACAATTCCCAGAATTCTTCAGCCGCGCCCAGTATTTGCACTTCTAAATTTAATTCTTTGGCGATCGCAGCAATGCGATCGCACTGCTCGAGCACACTAGCCTTAAGACTCGCAAATTGCAGAACTAAACCGATACCTTGCCCCAAGCCAAGATCTGCGATCGCAGTTGCTGATAGTAAATCGCAAGCCGTGGGCGTAAGTACCGAGGTGCTAATTTTTTGCTGTGCTTTTGCGATCGCAGCCGCATTACCAGTAACCACGACAATTTGAGTGTATTCAGGCAAAGGGTAGAGGCGAAAGGTAATACTCGAAGCAATTCCCAAAGTTCCGTAAGAACCTGTCAATAATTTCATCAGGTCATAGCCAGCCACATTTTTGACGACGCGCCCACCCGCCTTGACCACTTCCCCATCAGATCGTA
>JAYUSC010000361.1:0-3792 GCA_043755885.1 Pseudanabaena sp.
CGCACTACCAATAGCATTCCGTCACTAAATTTACTGAGAAATAGTGCGTCTGGATGAGAACGAATAGCTGGCGTATCAAGAATAACGTAATCATAGCGACTAGATAGATCTCCGATAATTTCTGCCATTTTAGTCGTATCTAAGATTGCCAGTGGATGCGCTACTGACGCTGCACCCGCAGACAGTAAAAACAGATTGGGCATACTTTCTACAATGGCCACATCTAATTTTACCGAGTTGAGTAAAATGTCGCTCAATCCTAGATGATTATCAAAACACCAAAGATGATGTTGAGCAGGTGAATGGAGATTTGCATCAACTAGCACAACTTTTTCACCTAGTTGAGCCAGCGAAGCCGCCAAATATGCGGAGATCGTTGATTTGCCTTCTTGATCTTCGACACTCGTTACCGTAATCACCTTAATTGATGTCTTGATATTCAGAACTTTGAGATTAAGTCCAAGGATTTGAGAGGCATCACGGATTAAGAGCTTTTGATCTTTATCTGATATGGTTCCACTTGACGACAACATTTTGCTGCGATCCTTATCCTCATCAACAAGAGCAATCGCCTGATAATTTTTCTCGATCGGCACTTCACCCAGTAGCGGAAATTTATAAGCTGCGATCGCATCTTTTTCGTCTCGGATCGTCTTATTGTTTGCATCCATGAAGATGACCGTAGCGATCGCTAATATGCCGCCAAATAAAACACCTGCGATCATAGATAAAGCTTTGGTCGGACCAGAAGGCTCTTTAGGCACAAGGGCTTGAGACAAAACACTAGCATTGCCAGTATTTTGATTTTCGGCAATCCTTAACTCATCAGCCTTGGTTCTTAAATTTGTATATGTGAGCTGAGCAGCATTTAAGTTTCGCAATAGTTCTCTTTGTAATTTTTCGATTTTAGGTAAGCTATCAATGCGCTGTTTCGACTGTTCTTCGGCATCCAGTAAACTCCGAAGTTGACTGACTAAGCCGATGCGCTTGATCTCTAGCTGTATCAATTGAGCCGCTAACTCTTTTTGGAGAGACCCTGATTGACTGATTTCCACCAGCCCTTCAATTTGATTGTTTTTTACTAAATCAATCCGCTCATCCAGCAATTTTTTGACGGTATTTAGCTTGTCTTGTAAGGATTGGACTACAGGGTGAGAATCTTGGTATCGCGCACTTTCTAAAGCTAACTGTGTTTCTATTCTCAGCTTTTCCGCTAAGATATCTTGCACTCCCTTCGATTGAATCGTATTGGTGACAGACAATGCCTGATCAGGGGATAGCCCGATCCGATTTTTAAGTGCTTGAAATTGGGCTTCTGTATCTGCTAACTGAGTTTGAGCGGTTTTAAGTTCATTTTGTAAATTAAATAGAAATACAACCGATGCTCTTTGTTCTTCTTCTAGGGAAACAATATTATTCTTTTCTCTCAAATTACTGAGTTCGAGTTCCGCTTTTTTTACTTTTTCTTCGGCAGCAGGGATTTCTTTGTCAATGAATTGTAAGGCGTTAGCAGCGATTAAACGATATTTTTCAGTTGAAAAATCCAAATAAACTTGCATTAATTTATTCACAACATTAGCCGCAACAATAGGATCTAGATCTTCATAAGTAACTTGAATCAGATCGGTTCCTTTGGTGGCAGTAATTTTCAGCTTTTTGGTGAAACCTTCAAGTAAAACTGGCTGCCCCTTTGCATCTTTAAGATCTAAAAGCGCAATAGTTTTACTCGCAATTTCATGCGATCGCACGACTTCTACCTCCGTATCAACGGGCGATGTTTGTTCTCTCAGAGAGCTAAGAGAGGTCACGTCTTTCCCCAAACCTGTGAGGATCGGGGTGGTAGCTTCGCGCCTAAATATTAATTTACCTTCAGCATTGTAAATTGGCTTCTTTGTGACAGTCATCAGCACTGTAATCGCAATTACGCCGACAAAAACGATCGCGCCTGCCTTCCATTGTCGCTTTAGACTTTTCTTGTATTTACTGATCAAATCGATCAAAGATAATTCTGTATGCATAAGATTTATTTGCGCGAAAAAAAATAATCAGCCGACAAAAGCAAAACTAATCTAGGATAATTCTCGAAATTGTTTTGGCAATTATTTTTAAATCAAATAACAAACTGACTCGATCAATGTATTCCAAATTCAACAAAAGTTTGCGCGGCATAATTTCTTGGATGTAAAACTCCTCGGCATTGTCTTTGCCCACCAACAATTCATTTTCATTCCGAAATTCTAAAGAAGCAAGATCGGTGATACCTGGACGAACTTGGAAAACTTTCTTTTGTTCGGAATTGTATAGATTCACATATTTAGGTACTTCTGGACGAGGTCCGACTAAACTCATCTCGCCCATAAGGACGTTCAATAATTGAGGAAGCTCATCTAGTTTGTATTTTCTTAAAAACTTGCCAATTTTAGTAATTCTGGGATCGCCTCCCGTCGTAATTTGTGCGCCAATTGCTTCGGCATTGACCACCATCGTCCTAAATTTGCAGATTTGAAATGGTTGCCCTTGATAGCCAACGCGAGTTTGTTTAAAAAGAATCGGTCCAGATGAGTCAAGCTTAATCCAGATTGCCACGATCGCAAAAATGGGCGACAGGATCAGCAATCCGATCGCCGATGCGATCAAATCAAAAATACGCTTAGCTAGCATGATTGAGAATACCTCTGACCGAATTTACCACGCGATCGCAATCGGCTGCGGTCATCTTCGTATAAACGGGCAAGCTAACAAGGCGCTCGTAAGCATGAGAAGAGACGGGGAACTGCTCTGGTAATAGATTATAAGTGTCGCGCCAATATGGTTGCAAATGCAAAGGGATGTAATGCACACTACAACCAATGCCATTCTCTGCCATCTTTTCGATAAATTCATTCCGCCCGATCGCCACATGATCATTGAGGCGAATCATGTATAAATGCCAAGCGTGGATGTCACCCAATGGGGCATGAGCGGGCAAAATGATCGGTAAATCCGCAAATGCGCGATCGTAATATTTGGCGATCGCCGCTCTTTGTTCCTGCATATGTTTGACTTTACGCAGTTGATGAATCCCCAACGAAGCCGCCAGATCGGTCATATTATATTTAAATCCTGGGGCAATCACTTCGTAATGCCAAGCTGGCTTGGTCGAAGTATAGCGATCGAAGGCATCCCGACTGATACCATGTAACCGCATCACCCGACAGCGTTTCGCAATCTCTGGGTCGCGGGTGACTAACATCCCGCCTTCACCCGTCGCTAAAGTTTTGGTCGCATAAAAACTATAAACAGTAGCATCACTGGCTAACGCGCCAATCGTTTGGCCTTGATATGTCGTTGGCAAAGCGTGAGCTGCATCTTCAATCACCTTGAGATTATACTCCTGGGCGAGATTGAGGATCGGCTGCATATCGGCGGCTAATCCAGCTAAATGGACTGGGATGATCGCCTTAGTGCGCGGCGTGATTGCCGATCTAATTTTCTCCACATCAATATTTAAAGTCACGGGATCAACATCCACAAAAATCGGATTTGCACCAAGATAGCGGATCACCTCAGCCGTAGCTGTAAATGTATGGGTTGTCGTGATCACCTCATCTCCTGTTGTCACCCCCACCGCTTCTAACGCTAGGTGCAGCCCTGAAGTTGCCGAGTTAACTGCGATCGCCTCGATCTCTCCCCCCAAAAACTCACTGAAATCCTGCTCAAATTTTTTGGTTTTTGGTCCTGTGGTCAACCATCCAGAACGCAGAGAATCTACAACTTCGGCAATTTCTTCTTCACCAATATCAGGCAATGCAA
>JAYUSC010000362.1:0-1620 GCA_043755885.1 Pseudanabaena sp.
CAAAGCGCCACCAACACAATTACCCTGCAACTAATAAAACTACTGCATGAACTGCGATCGCATCTTTCTGCCCGATCGCATCCATGCCTTCGTTGGTGGTCGCCTTGACGCTGACACAATCAATCGGCAAGTTCATTGCTGTGGCTATGCGATCGCGCATTGCTTTGATGTGTGGCTTGAGTTTGGGTGCTTCGGCAATTACCATTGAGTCAATGTTATTAACGCGCCAACCCTGCGCTCCGATTAGTTCTTGGACTTCCTGCAATAGCATGATGCTATCGGCTCCTGCCCATTTAGGGTCTGTAGGTGGAAAATAATGTCCAATATCACCAAGGGCAAGCGCTCCTAGCATGGCATCCATAATCGCATGGGTCAGCACATCAGCATCGCTATGTCCTAGTAGTCCTTTTTCGTAAGGAATTTCGACACCACCAAGGATCAGCTTGCGATCGCAAACGAGCCGGTGTAGGTCATAACCATTGCCAATGCGGATATTCATAGATGAGTAACTGAGTTTAACTATTCATAATATTAAACCCAATTTTACGCGGTGTTATTTTGGATTTAAACTACGCGACACACAAGGCGGCTGCATAATTTGAATCTATATCTAATTCTGGATCTAATAGTTTTAGAGTCCAATCTTTAATTTGCAAAGTCTTGCCCATAGGCATCTCTAGCAATAAAGATACATCCGCATAGTCAAGAATATTGGTAATACCTTCTCCTGTCGCTTTGCCATAGGCTTCCTTGAGAGTCCATGCGCGATAAAAAGCTAAGTATTTATCGCGATCGCATAAGTTGCTAATAATTTTCTGCTCTGAGGGTAAGAAATAACGCTTGGCAATACTATCAACATCACATTGAGGATTGATATATTCCAAATCTATTCCCACCTCGCGATCGCTACACAATGCATAGATGGCAAAATCTTGAGAATGCGATAGATTAAAATAAATCCTCTGAAAATTTTGAATGTAAGGCTTTCCGAGATCGCCATAACTAAACTGAATTTTATTTGGCTCACAGTCTAACCTTGGCGCTAGAATCTCCCGTAAATTCCCCCTTGCGGCAATAAAGTTGCGTTTAAGATATTCGCGTTTAAATCGATCAGCACGCGATCGCTCATCCTCTGAAAGAAACTGCCATAGGCGATCGCATTCGGTTGCCGAGATGTCTAATCTAGCTTGATATAGTTGCAAGTCTGAAGACATAAGTAAACCCTTAAAATGACATGATTATGCCAAAATCAAATAAAATCTTTGAAATTGAGATGGGATTGGAAAAAACTCTATGAACTTGCCCCTAGTGATCGGCGCATTAATAGTCTCTTTATTGCTGTTGTGGTGGTTGCTGAGCGTAATTAAGGCTAGCTTTAAAACTGCATTTTTAGTAGTTGCTGTGATTTTTACAATTCAGGTATTGACAGGTATTGGTCCCCAGCAAATTTTCGCGCAAGTTGGGCAATGGATGGGTAACTCAATGGGAGGCTTGGGGGAATGGCTCCGAAAGTGGGGTGGCAAGGGCGAAGTCAATCCAGATCTTAAGAAACAATCTTTAATTTGGGTAATGCAAATTGCGATCGCCTTCATAAACCCATAGCCAAAGACTGTACCGCCC
>JAYUSC010000363.1:0-9052 GCA_043755885.1 Pseudanabaena sp.
GAGGGGCTTTGGTATGAAACTGTGCAAACCTTGGCTGAAGCGCTGCAAGATACTCCTAAAAAGCCTGAGATTGTCAGTGAATGGAATGATCTACTGAAGTCAGCTAATCTAAATAGAGTTCTTCCACATAAGTTTGTGAAGACCGCTGAGTCAAGTTCTGAGAGCATTTCACCGCTTAAACCGAATAGCTATTAGCGCCTTTGCAAATAGAATGAGCCGCGTGAAGTGTGGTTTTCAGTCAAGTGTAAAAAAGTAGAGGCAATTCATGAATTGCCTCTACTTTTTGCAATTCTTTGTACACTGATCATTTGAAAACCGCGATATCATAGGAATTCCTTCTATGCGACACCAGTTTTTAAAGCAAAGCGTCGCACATTTTTTGCCAATGCTTCCAAATGATCACCATTGCCATCGTGTCAAGGCGGCAATATTGATAGAGCAATTCTTTCCATTGCGATCGCATGGCTTGATTATCAAGCCCCAGATCGCGATTTTCGCCAAACATTAAGTCTTGGTAGGCAAGCATCGCGCCCGCACCCTCATTCACAACTTGAATGCGATCGCCTATTTGCAATTGTGGTAAAACATCATAGGGATTGAGGATTTCGCCATCAACTTCTTGGTAGTATTCCTGAAAACAGGGGATTTTATGCAAATAGGGATTTGTTTTCCAAATCGCAGGTAACACACATTTTAGAGAAGTACGCCCTTTCATTAATGGATGGAAGTAATGCTTCAGAGTGAGATCATTCATATCGACTAAATTGGATTTGCCCTTACTCCCCAATTTAGCAGTATTGGCAAGCCACATTTGCAATTGCGGATTTTGATATTCATAGGTTTGCATTTGATAATAGATATCCCGCAGCACACTGTTCTCATGGGTAGCCCATGTCAAAATAGTGCCGCGATCGCCAATGACTTCCATTAATGACTCGGCAAATCGAAAATTTGGAAAAGTATTTTCTAAGTCAAGCCATTCAGTTTGGACTGGGAGTGCATCTGGCTCGGAGATCGTGTGACAACTCCACTGAAAAGCTACCTGCTCATAGGTATTCATCCCTGCACGATAGGGGATGGCCATACGTGAAGTTTCAAAATCAATAAAATGAATTGGATATTCAACCTGCTTGATCATGTTCGGAAGTTGCTCAGAAATCCATTCTTTATGCTTTTGGGTATATTCAATCTGAATCAATTGACGATAGCTGTAAGTATAGTCATCGAGGGATTCTAAGGGAACGTCAAACATACTTGCCTTGCCTTCCAAAACCAACTGATTGACTAGCGGAGCCTCGTTACCGCCAATTCTACCCATTTGATAGAGTTCTAAGACATGATTTTCGACATCGGCAAGATCGCCCCAACATTGCTTAAACCCATCACGATCATCTCGATCGCTAGCCCGATATTCGCAGCTTTTACAGCTCTTACTAATCGGCGCAAAGATTTCAGGAGAGCGATCGAGCAAATAGCCTAGATATTTTTGTGCCGAAGCGAGCGTTGGCTCGATTAATTCCGCAACTTCAGTTTCGATGCTAACCTTGGTCAGAAATTGATCTTTCTCTAATGCCTGAATGTCTCCAGTAAAGTCAATCGCAATACCGTTAAATTTGGAAAAGGAATTGCGATGGGTTGAGAGGCGTTGAATCTGGAAATAGGAGGCGAGATTATCAATTGCGGTAGTTTTTGCGCGATCGGGTACGAGCAAATAAGGTGCGATCGCAATTTTGCGATCGGGGCTATGGGGTAAATGCTCAGCTAGCATTTCCTGCAAAATCCCGACTTGGTAGGCGACATCTTCAATGATGTATCTCCATTCACCGCCGACTTTGCCAGTCCGTTTATTGCGAAAGAGGGAAAGCTTACGATATTTGATTAAGTCTTCGTGGGTCTTACTATCAAATCCCTTCGATCTAATTTCGATAATCTCTATGCGATCGCCCTGCTTTACCAGAATATCCGCACGGGCGAGCTGATGATTGTGATAGAGAACAGGCTCAAAGAGAACTACATTTTCTTGTTGCAAATAAGCGATCGTCTCTTGGGCAGCATTGGCGATGCTTTCATCAGTTTTGAGATGTGCGGAGATATAAATCCCGTCTGGATAAAGCAGGTGGGCAATCTTACTAACAATAAAATTTCCATCGGCTAAGATTCTGGTATACCCATCAACGCGATCGACAGTGGGATAGCCCAACTTCTTGTAATGAAGTTTGGTTGTGCAACTGCGGGCAGTCTTCAGATCGGATTTCGTTAGATAAATAGGGTGAGACATACTGCCAAAAAAACTTCGTAATATAAATTTAGCACGAACGATTGTAGTTACGTCGCCTTGCATTAATCAGAGCCCCAGTAAGAATCTTGAAAGTGCTGCAAAGCAGCACTTTCAAGATTCTTACTGGGTTTTAAGTAAGCGCAAAGCGCTGTAAGTTTGGCGATCGCAATTATGCGATCGCGATTTTAGGACTGTTGTACCAATTGTAAGTCGGACTATCAGGATCATCGTCCACACCTAACTTACTCTCAGCACCATCAATTCGCATCCGCACCAAATACTCACCCGCCTTGACATTGGTAATGGGAATCTCAATTGTGGAAGTAGTATTTGGTAGAGGAGGACGATCAAACATATAAATAGAAGGACTATCACCAGTCCATTCATTCAGGGCTAAAACTACTTTCTGCTTCTCCCGCACCAGCACATCCAACTGCACAACAATCACCGCCGATCGCAAATTGTCCTCGATCACTTCTAGCTGAGTTACAGTCACATTTACAACCGTTGGACATAGCACAAATGGCATCACATTCGATGCGATCGCATTAGTGATCAGTGGCGAAGTGCTACCGATGCGATGGATGACTTGCAAACTCTGCACACCAGCTTGGATTTGGGGTAAAGCCATATCCGCAAGCGAGAACACAATTTCACGATCTTGCACCGAAATTGGCGTAATAGTTAAATCGCCAACCTGAATTTCCACAGTCTGACTTTGCAAATATCGTCCACGAATAATCATCACACTACCGATCACAATCGGCTCAGATCGACCACCCTGCGCCACAACTTGCTCAATATAGGGAGATGCAGGAAACGGCGCCAATCCTGCGGCGGAAGTATCGCGAATCGGCAATGCTCTCTGGAAATTTTCCCGACCTTCGACAACTACTAAGCAAGCTTTATAGGCGATCGACAATACATAGGGAGCTTGATAAAATACAGACCAAGCTTTCGATAAATCTTCTAAAGAGATATCAATCGGCACAATATTAATCTGTTGAATCTGATCAGCGAGATCGGACTCTACTAAAAATGGAAATGTCGAATCACCACAAGTAGAACGAATCAGTTCAGGCGTGAGAATCCGTTTGTCAGCGAGGGTACTAACCACACTTCCCAATATTCTTTGTGGCTGCAATTCCGCATCATTGCCATAGCAACTCATCATGTAACAAAGATCCACAGCGACTTGTCGATGCAGCGGATTGCCCTTGGTGCGATTTGGCGTAGAGTCATAGTTCGCTAAAGAAGGATTGCTGGTTACTTGATACAGAAAGATGTTGACCCCCACCTCTGGCGCACCCGTGGAAATCCCGCCTGGTGGTAAAGTGGTTGCTCGCGCTCCTTCAATATCCTGTTGAATGACTGACTGCAAAACCCGTTGCAATGTCGCCGTTACGGTTGCGATCGCTAAATAATTACTCATCTCCACTCACCAATCCTAATTTCAACGCTCTGACGATCGCCTGAGTGCGACTAGCCACACCTAACTTCTCAAATACACTCGTGAGATGCGCCTTAACTGTAGCGATCGTCACATGTAGATAGCGAGAAATATCTTCGTTTGAGGCTCCTTTAATCAGCCAGTTCAATACCTCCCGTTCGCGATCGGTGAGATGGATGGTCGAAGCCCCCTGTAGCGATCGTCCTGCATAAAAATGAAAAATCCGAAAGAAGCTCGTCGCAATATCAGGTGGTAAAAAGATTTCGTCATTCATAACCGTTGAGATTGCCTCATAAAGTTGACTGCCAATGCGATCTTTTGCCACATATCCTCTTGCGCCTAATTGCATTGCTCTAAATACTAGTTCATCTTCACGATGCGCCGACAAAATTAAAACTTTGCCATGATAATCTAACTTTTTGAGATCCATCAGCACTTTTAGCCCACTATCTTCGGGCGATTTTAAATCCAGCTTGACATCTAAAAGAATTAAAGAAGGCTTCTGCTCGACTACCAGTTTGATCGCTTGGTCGCAAGAAGTCGCCTCCCCCACAATCTTAAACTGGAGATAGCAATCATCACTATAAAAACTTAGCAGTGTATGTAACCCGCGACGGAAATTGGAGTCATCCTCTACCAATAAAACCGATACTATCTGAGCCGTTGTTGTCATAGATCATTTGCGTTAGTGTGATGAATCATTCGCGCTCCCGATGATTCCCATGTAGGGGCAAAGCATTCCCACAGAAATTCATGATTTTTTAGATTACCTTAATTTGGGAATGCTTTGCCCTAAACTCTCAACGCAGGGACAATTTATCGGTGAAAGCGCAAAGGGTTTAGCATTTGCGTTTCAAGATTGGAGTAAGGAGTATAAAAATGTTGGCGCAAATGCTAAACCCCTACAAGTTTATTTTGATCAACCATTAATGGCGCGAATAATTCATGACATTAACTTATTTGCTATAGATCGTTATCTAAAAGTATAGACTAAAGTCTAATAACCCTTAATTTTGATCATCCCTAATGTATATGTCCATAGACATAGTTATTACGGGTGGCATATGGCACTAGACTACTTCGCCCCGGGCGTATACGTCGAAGAGGTTGATAAAGGCAGTCGTCCTATTGAAGGCATCAGCCTCAGTGTGGCTGGCTTCGTTGGATTTACCGAAGACGTACGTGGGGATGCTGAGCTTTTTAAACCAATGATGGTCACATCATGGGATCAATATCGTGAATACTTCGCCGCCCCTGGTTCCGATGGATACACCGACTTTGACGCTTACTTACCCTTCGCAGTTAATGGCTGGTTTGTAAATGGCGGTGGACGCTGCTGGGTTTCTAGCATCGGTACAAGACTCCCTGGATCTGAGCCGCCAGCACCTGAAGTAACTGCACTTCGGATTGGCACATCGAACAACAAGCCTACCTTGATGTTCAACATCAAGCCGGCCGCCGCTTCTGAGAGTCAGTTAGCGTTGCCATCAACTAGCGATCGCATCAAAGTGATCATCCAAGAAAGCACTCCTAAGCCTTTACCTGAGACTGCTGCGGCTGATGCCGAGCCACCCCTAAATACTGGTGAATTCTTCAACGTAATCGTTGTCCAAGGCGGACAAGAACTGGAGAAATACGAGCATGTCTCGATGAATCCTCAGGTTGCCACCGCAGTTGCTGACTATGTGGTAACTGCGATCGCAGATTCAGAATATGTCACCATCGCCGACATCTCCATCAGTGGACAGCCTCTTTCCCGTCGCCCCGCCAATGGCGCATACGAGATCGCGCCACCTCCTTACATTTCCACCATCGACCGCTTTGCGCGTGACCTGCTCGGACAAAGAGACGATCGCACTGGCATCCAAGGCATGTTTGAAATCGACGAAACAGCGATGATTGCTTGCCCCGACCTAATGCGCGTCTATGAAGCAGGTTTGATCGACATCGATCAAGTCCATGGTGTCATGGAAATGATGCTCAGCATGTGCGAAAACTCCTTCCCAGGTCCCGCCTTCCGCATGGCGGTAATTGATCCACCACCGATCAAGCCATCCAAAGGCATGGAAGCAGTCTCACCCGATCGCCAAAAGCCTCAAGACGTAGCTCAATGGTTGAGCATGTTCAACCGTCGCTCCATGTTTGGCGCACTCTATTACCCTTGGATCAAAGTTGCCAACCCTCGTAAGGGCGGCAAACCATCCTACGTTCCACCCTGTGGTCACGTCATGGGTCTATGGTGTCGCACTGACCAATCACGCGGTATCTTCAAAGCTCCTGCTAATGACACCCCTAGAGGCGTACTTGGCTTAGCTTACGAAACCAACATGCGTGAGCAAGAAATGCTCAACCCCATCGGCATTAACTGCATCCGTAACTTTGCTAGCTACAATCGTGGCTTCAAAGTATGGGGCGCACGCACATTGGTCGAGCCAGACAACATTCAATGGCGCTACATCAGTGTCCGCCGCTTGATCAGCTACATCGAGAAATCGATCGAGATTGGTACCCAATGGGTTGTCTTTGAACCCAACGACACCGACCTATGGGCGCGGGTAACTCGTACCGTCAGCAACTTCCTCGAAGGACTCTGGCGGAATGGAGCATTATTTGGCGGCGCATCCTCGGAAGCGTTTTATGTCAAATGTGATGCCACCCTCAATACCAACGAAACGATGATGATGGGTCGCCTATACATCGAAGTCGGTATTTGCCCTGTCCGACCTGCTGAATTTGTGATCTTCCGCGTCAGCCAGTGGTCGCCTGAAAGTTAACGAATTAATTATGAAAAAGAACGCCCTACGGGCGTTCTTTTTCATAATCCCCAAGAGCTTTTTTAAGATTTATGCTGTGATTCGTACCGATTGACAGCATTAGATTTTAGAATGGTCACTTATTAGCACAAACCTGTAAATCAGATTTCAAGGAGGAAGAATGGCAGAACTTAAACCAATTCCTACTAGTCGATACTATGTAGAATTTGCTGGGTTGGAAGAAAAACTAATTAAAAGTGTCTCCGAAGTTAGTTTTACGGGGCAAACCGCAGGACATGAAAAGCCCCTAGCATCCACTAAAGGCGGCAAGACATACTGGCAAAGTACATCGGCAGGTTTTGAAGAAAACCCCAATGTCACCATTGAAGTCTATGTTACTGAAGGGGACATGTCTTTTTACAATTGGTTCCTAGCCACCATGCCTAAAAGTGAAGGAGGCAAGGGGGAGTGGTCGAAAAACCGTAAAAATGGTTCGATCACTGCTTACGACAGTGAAGATGCAGAGGTAATTCGTTGGGATCTAATCAACTGTTGGGCTAAATCCTACAAAGTAAGTGATTTCAGCTCTGAGAGTAAAGATTTGGCGGTTGAAACCTACGAAATTATCGCTGAGCAAATCAACCGTGTTAAGTAGATTCGCTCACATGTCTATCGCATTATCAAAATTTTGAGGTCACAAAAATATGGCAAAAGGTGAAATTTTAGCCTCTTCTAAATATTACTTTAGCTTAACGGGGCTGGAGGACTTGGTTGTAAAAAAAGTGAGTGGTATTGGCTCCACTCTCCAAACAGCAGGAGATAGTAAATCCTATGGAGTATCCAAAGGCGCTAAATCCGTAATTCAAGCCACTGTTACAGGCTCAAGTAACAGTAAGCTCACTGTTGAGTTTGTCTGTACTGTCGGTGACGATCGCCTGATCAAATGGTACAGTAACTCGCATTCTGAATCATTTGCAGGTGGCGGAACTCAAACTAAGGGCGAACGCAAAACTGGCACAATCACTCTTTACAATCAAGGTGGTGAAGCTGCTGCGACATGGGAAGTGACTGGAGTCATGCCTTCCAGCTATAAATCAATTAAGCTAGAAGCTGGTTCTGAAGGACTAGCCACGGAGACGATTGAATTTGTATATGAGACTTTGCACCGCAAAACATAAGCACTCAAAGATGAGTGGTGCTAAGCACCACTCATCTTTGAAATTGGAAATAAGGAGCTTTTTATGACAGCACCAGCAGTTGAATTTTTAGCTAACTCTAAATTTTATGTAGAAATTACTTTGCAGGGTAGCCTAGAAGCAATTGATGGCTATTTCATGGAATGTAGTGCGATGTCGCGTAGCCAAGAAGCTATTGAAATTGTCGAAGTAACGCCGCAGGTTTGGGGTAAGAGTGGCGCGACTAAAGGAAGGGTGGTTCGCACAAAGCTGCCTGGTAATGCTAAGAGTGAAAATATTACTCTGAAACAGGGGCTTAATCTTTCTATGACCATGTGGAACTGGTTGAGAGCAGTTGAAAATGGGAACTGGACTACCCAATTACGTGATGGTGACATCACTATTTATGACCAATCTTCCATCGAAAAAGCAAGATTTCGGTTTAATGGCGCTTGGCCAATCCGTTACAAAGTTTCTGAATTTAAAGCTGATGGTAGTGCCTTTGCGATTACTGAAGTAGAGTTATCTGTTACAGACTTTTTACGAATTAGTTAATAGATTAATTAGAAATTTATGATTCAAACAGAGTTTGAATTTACTTTGCCCAAGGGCTATGTTGATGATGACGGCAATTTACATCGTAAAGGTGTAATGCGTTTATCTAGAGCGATCGACGAGATTACACCGATGCGTGATCCGCGTGTAAGGAGTAATCCTGCTTATGCAACGGTAATTATTTTAGCGAGAGTAATTACAAAATTAGGGGGATTAGAAGAGATTAGTTCAATAGTAATCGAAAATTTATTCGCCAGTGATCTCAGTTATTTACAAAAGTTTTATCGTCAGATTAATGAGTTAGAAGATAGCGAACCACAATAAATTTAAGAAAAGTTTTGCCTTGCAAAACTTTTCTTAAATTTATTGGTTTTGGTTTGAGCGCAAAGAGCCTTCAAAAACTTGAGCGATTTCCTGCAATATTTGGTCAAACACTTTTCTTAGGATCAGCTTTTCCGTAGGAAATATATGGGGAACTTCATCGATATCATCCAAAGAATCTCTATCTAAAACTAAACAGCTTTCGCCATCAGCCATCAGCCATTCTAGTTGGAATAATTCCTCGCGATCGCCTAATTCGCTGGTATAGCCCTCTCGGAATTCAATCTCTATAGCTGAGTCATAACCATCAACGGGAATAAAAGCGGTTAATTTTGCATGATAACGAAGATTAAAATCTACAGCATATCCCAGCTTAATCAAGATCTGTTCTAACAATGAATAAGTAAGCATATTTAAGGTTGATCCTAAACTGGTGGGAATTCCATTAATCTCATCTTCAGGTTTACTATTGTATCGTGAAGATCCGCTTTTCGGGACTTACACGAAATAATTGAACGCA